>NZ_JBBNLP010000007.1:0-133965 GCF_040092425.1 Collinsella sp. CLA-ER-H3 | reverse complement strand
TCCGTTCGATTCATATGGTTCTAGTATAGGAAAAGGAATTTCTCGGGGCCGCCTCTCGGCGGCCTTGCGAAAAACAAATCCAAGTTAGACCATTTCAAATGGTTCGATGTCTGCCCGGATGCGACACTTGAAGTGTCCATCCTCGCAGTATCCGGTTCTCAAGGTGCACGCCCCGCGGCTGATCCGGTCCGACCGGGCCGCGCGGCAAGGAGATATATTGCCAGACCGGAGGGGCGCCGTGGGCGGGAATCTGGTCGTACACATTTCCTACACAGTTTGGAATCCGACTAACGTTTGCCAGCCGTTACCTACCGCTCGCCGAGCATCTCTTTATATAAGGCAGTCTCATGGTTAAAGCGGATACGTCCCCCTAGCTAAAGCACAGCCAGCATCGAGCAACTCATCACGTTCTTCCACCGAGAACCCCTCGGCGTAGACGCGCACCACTGGTTCGGTCCCGCTAGGACGGACCAGCAGCCACGTGTCATCCTCGAATGCCAAACGCAAGCCATCCATATGACTAACGTTTTGCGGCACCTTGCCACAAATCGACTTGGGGTTTACGCCCGGCAGCAGGGTTCGTAACGTTTCGGCATCTTCGGCCTCAAGGCGCAAATCCCGTCGACCGTAACTCGTCTTACCAAAACTGTCCTCGAGTTGGTCGACCAGAACGCCCAAAGGCGCGTCCGTCTTAGCCATAAGCTCACACAGAATCAGACAGGCGAGGATTCCATCGCGCTCGGGCATATGCGCGGCGATGCCGATACCACCGGCTTCTTCGCCGCCCATGAGGACGCCGCCCTTCTTCATCTCTGCCGCTATATATTTGAAACCGACTGGCTTGACGGTCACGCGGCAGCCAAGCGCCTCGGCAATGCGACGCACGAGCGTCGAGCATGAAAGATTGACGACGACGCGCCCCTCCAAATTACGAAATTGAACCAAGTCGCCCAAAACGAGCGCCATGATCTGATGCGGATGTATATATCTGCCGCGCTCGTCAACCGCGCCGATACGGTCGGCGTCGCCGTCGGTCACCAGGCCAGCGCAAGCTCCGTCCTCGATAACCGTGCGCTCGCAAGCGTCCACCCACGGTTCAACGGGGTCGGGGCAGATATCTTCTTGGTCAGACGCCTGCCCGGCGTGAATCTCGTGCACCTCAACGCCAAGCTCGCGCAGCAAGTCGGCTAGATAGCCCTGGGCTGCGCCGCCCATGGGATCGACAACCACGCGCAGGTGCGCGGCGCGGATGGCTTCGGCATCGACAAACGATGCCACCGCCTGCATATAGTCAGGAATGATATCCGCGGTGCGATATTGCCCCTCGATCCCCATTGGCTCGAGAGCCATGGTCTCTTCGAGCTCTTCGATGACATCCTGGTTGGCGGTCGAGCCGTCACCCATGCGAATCTTGAGGCACAGATAGCCCTGCGGATGATGGGACCCCGTCACCATGAGCGCGCCGCACGCCTCACCGTCATAAGCCGCCGCCCACGTAAGGGCAGGGGTCGGGACAGGTCGCGAAGCGAGCACGGCGTCTAGCCCGTGCGCCGCTAGCACGCCCGCCGCAAGCTCAGCGAACTCGCGCGCCAGGGGCCGGGTGTCGAACCCTATATATACCGTTTTGCCCGGATTGGTCTTTTGCCACAACTCGCCGACGGCATCGGCGATACGGGCAACGTTATCGGCAGTGAAGTCCTCATCGACGCGAGCGCGCCAACCGTCAGTTCCAAAATGAATTATCGCGCACACGCGCAGACACCTCACAGTGTTTGGATCATGGTACGCATGGGGTATACCCGCAACATGCACTCGGCAACCTGCCGGCACCAGCATTCACCATTTGGGCAAATGCTGCCGAGGACATGCAGGCAATAAAAAACTGCCCCGTATGGAGCGGTTTTGCCCTTTATATATCGAGCGCCTCGGCCATCGCTGCCGTAGTGATTGCCGTGGTTCCACAACAACTGCCCACCATTGCGACGCCGGCATGTCTCCATTCGATGCATGCGCGCGCGAAAGCTTCGGGGTTCTCGTGCCATACGGGGCCATCCTGAGTCTGGACCGGATCGCCCACGTTGGGACGCACCGTGACGGGAGTAGTCGCCGATGCAACCATCCTGGGCACCGCCGCGTTCGCGGCCGCAAGCGAACAGCAATTAACACCAACCGAGTTTGCGCCGTGTTTTTCGGCGTACAAAACGGCTGCCTCGATGTTGAGGCCATCGCCCAACAGGTCGCCTTTATCGTCAACGACAAAACTCACCAGAACAGGCATGCCGTCGGCGGCATCTCGAGCGCCGGCAAGCATGGGCTGCAAATTACGGATAGACGTCACCGTCTCGATCAGCAGACCGTCAACGCCGGCATTGAGCAAGGCGTGCGCCTGTTCGCGCGCAATGCCTCGGATTTCACGATACTCGGCAGAGTCCTCGGCAAACCACTCAATACCGATCGGGCCCATCGAGCCCAGCAGCAGCTGAGGGTGCGCCTGGCGGGCATCGTCGACGGCCCCGCGATTGACCTCCGCCACGGACGGCGCAATCTGGTCGTGTTTGAGGGCATAGCTTGATGCCTGAAAGGTGTTGGTAATGAGCACCTGCGCGCCGGCGGCGACATACAAGCGATGGATACGAGAAACGGTCTGCGGCTCTGCCAGATTCCAAAACGCCGGTGGAATGTCGGCGGCATCGTACTCACTCAACAGAACACTGCCCATGGGGCCCTGCGCCAACAAGGTCTCGCTCGACAAGCGGCGCGTAAGTTCCTCGGCACCAAAGCGGTTGTAATAACTCGTATCCATATATATCCCGCTATTCCTCGACGCTGATTCCCTGCTTTTCGAGATAGGCGAGCCAGCGGCTCATCGTGTCCTCGGATAGCGCATGCTCCATCATGCAGGCCTCGGAATCGGCTCGCTCAAATTCGACACCGAGCTCCTGAACCAAAAACGTGCGGATGAGGCGATGACGGTACCAGATAGCCGTACCAACCTCGCGGCCGCGATCGGTCAGGATCACCTTGCCGTAGTGCGATTGCTCGACAAGCTCGGATGCCTTGAGCGCCGAAACCGCTTTATTGACCGATGCCTTGGAGACGCCAAGGCGCTGCGCGATGTCGACCGATCGCACGCCGTTGGTTTCCCCCTCTTCGCTTTCAATGCGAACCATGCACTCCAAGTAGTCTTCGTTCGCCACCGTCAGATGTAGTTCGCGCGAGCTATTTGTCGTATCCATGATCTTCCGTCCCTTCTGCATTCAATGGCTGATTCTACCCCATCCAAGCGTCGTGGTATGCCGTGGCATACCGTGCTAGAGTTCTTGTTGCACACGACGACCAAGATTGGAGCGGTCTTTATGGAAAACACCACCACGAGCCCCGATGTCCTCGAACGCTTTTTGCGCTACGTCCAGATCAACACGCAGTCCGAGGATGCAAACTGTGACCAGGTACCCTCGAGCGCCGTTCAGTTTGACCTTGCCAACGTGCTGGCTGAAGAGCTGCGCGAGCTTGGTGCGAAAGATGCCCACGTGACCGAGCACGCCTATGTCTGCGCGCATATCCCCGCAAGTGCGGGCGCTGAGGACAAGCCCGCCCTGGGCCTGATCGCCCATCTCGACACCACCGAAGTTGCACCGGGTGCCGGCGTGAAGCCGCACATCGTACACTACGAAGGCGGCGACCTGGTCTGCGGCACGGTTGACGGTAAGCCCGTTGCCATGAGCACCGCCAAGCTTCCCGCCCTGAACGACCTCGCGGGTGAGGACCTGGTCTGCAGCGATGGCACCACGCTGCTGGGCGCGGACGACAAGGCAGGCGTCGCCGAGATCATGTCGCTTGTCGCGCGTATCGCTCAGGATCCCTCCCTGCCCCATCCCGCACTCGGCATTTGCTTCTGCCCTGACGAGGAGATCGGTCACGGAGCCGAGCTGTTGGATATCGATACCTTTGGCTGCAAGTACGCCTACACGGTCGACGGCGGCCCCATCGGCGAGCTGGAGTGGGAGTGCTTTAACGCCGCCGAGGCGACCGTCCGCTTTGAGGGCCAGTCCATCCACCCGGGCGACGCCAAGGGCCGTATGATCAACGCAGGCAATCTGTTCTGCGACTTCAACGCGTTGCTCCCCTACGTGCAGCGCCCGGAGTATACGGAAGGCTACGAGGGCTTTTATCACCTTGAGGGTGTATCTGCGACCGTCGATCACGCCACAGCGCGCTATATCGTCCGCGACCATGACGCCGCCAAGTTCCAGCAGAAACTCGACCTTATTGATGCCGCCGCCTCGATGCTCAACCAGCGTCTGGGTGAGGAGCGCGTGACGGTCGAGATTAGGCAGCAGTATCGAAATATGGCCGAGATCGTTCGTGACTATCCCGAGCTTATTGATGTTGCCAAGGAAGCCTACCTTGCCTGCGGCGTTGAGCCCCAAGTGCTGCCGATTCGCGGCGGCACCGACGGCGCTCAGCTGTCGTTCCGCGGTCTGCCCTGCCCCAACCTTTCCACCGGCGGCTATTGCTACCACGGCGTCAACGAGTTCGTCCCGGTCAGTTCGCTCGTCAAGATGACCGACGTGCTCCAGGAGCTCGTCGCCCGCTTTGCATAAGCCTGGCTGCACAAGTCCAAAAGACGAATCGCCCCGTCCTCAACCAAGAACGGGGCGATTTTTTTGCTGCAATGAGAACAGGTTGACGCACGCCAGCCTCTTAACGCAAGGAGTGTCCCAAACTGCCGGTACAAAAGGAACGTCCCCAAGTGCCAAGTGTTCCGGCAACGCCGATGTTTTGGCAACGACAGCGAGCGGGTCGCATTTGAGACAAGGTGACGTGAAGCGAAAGGGCGCTGACCTTCTGGTCGCGCCCTTGAAGTTGAACGTCAGATTGTCCAAATGCGGCCCGCGCAGCGTCGAGTCGTTACGGCGTTTGGTAAAACGCCGTAACTCTAGTAGTTGGCTTCGTAGCCGTTGCCGTCGCCGGTGGGCTCTTCGTAGTAGTCCGAATCGCTTGAATCGCTTGAGTCATCGGAATCGTCAGAGCTGACCGATGAGGTTGCGGTACCGTTTGCGTAGTCGTCAGACGTGTTGTTGTTCAGGTCACCGATCGTAGAGCTGGAACCGTCGGAAAGACCCATGGTGTTGGGACCCTTGGGATCCTTGCCGGCATCGACGCGCTCCATCATTTCCTTGAGCTCGTCCTCGTAGACAAAGACGTAGCTCACACCGTCGATCATGGTGCTGTCGTCGGCGTACGAGGGCAGGTTGGCCGAGTAGATACCGTCGACATCCATACCGCGCATGGCGTTGACCGTAGCCACGATATCCTGAACGCTCATATCGGTTACGAGCATATCGGACAGCGAATTAACCAGGCCAAAGATCTTTGTGGCATCGAAGTTATTGAGAATCTGGTTGGCAAGGGCGCCAAGCACCTGACGCTGGTGGCGCATGCGCGTGTAATCGCCGTCGGCATAGGTGTAGCGGCAGCGGGCATAGGTAAGGGCGGTGGCACCGTCCATATGCTGCTGGCCAGCGGTAATCTTAATATCCAGGTGCTCGGGGTCGTCAACATCATCGGTTGCGTTAATGTCGATACCGCCAACCGAATCAATCAGCGCCTGCATACCGTCGAAGCTGACCTCGGCATAGTGGGAAATCTGAACACCGCACAGCTCGTTGACCGCCTCGACCATGGCCTCGGCGCCGCCAACGGTATGGCAGGCGTTGATCTTCATGGTCTCGCCCTTGTACTCGACCTTGGTGTCGCGCGGAACGGAAATGAGCGTCGCCTGTTTTTGCGTGGGGTCGATGCGTGCCAGGATAATCGAGTCGGCACGATACGTATCCTCGCCCGGACGGCCGTCGGTGCCAAGAAGCAGCACGTAGAACGGATCCTTTGCCTCATCGGTGTCAACCAGAACCCGACGCAGATTGTCGGTAATGACATTAGAATCGCCGAGCTTGCCCATAATGGTGGCAAACCACAGGCCGGCAGCGGTAGTGGCACTCAGCAGCACGCCAAGCACGACAATGAGCGCGACGTGACGAATCGTGTGGCTACGGCGACGTTGACGAGCGCGCTCGGAATAGCGAGCCACGTTATCGCGACTGTAGATCTTGGCCTGCGCACCAGTTGAGGGTCTTCGGGTGGTGGTATCCGCGAGGGGTTTTTTATTAAACATAGGCAACCTGTATTAGTAGATGACGGGATCGGGGACGGTAGCATGCTCGACATGCGCGCCAAGCGCCTGCAGCTTTTCGACAAACCGCTCGTAGCCGCGCTTGATGTGATGGATGGCCGAAACCTCGGTCGTCCCGTCGGCGATCAAGCCCGCTACGACGAGGGCCGCTCCGCCACGCAGATCGGGCGAGGTAACCTGTGCACCCGAGAAGCCCTTGACGCCATGAATCATGGCATGATGGCTCTCGATACGAATGTCGGCACCCATGCGCACCAGCTCAGAGGCAAACATAAAGCGATTCTCGAAGATGTTCTCGGTGATAACGGAGCTACCATCGGCAAGGGCGGAGAGCACCATAATCTGCGCCTGCATGTCCGTCGGGAAGCCGGGGAACGGAAGCGTCTGGATGTCGACCGGCTTGATACGCTCGGCACGGTTTACATGGACGCCATCCTCGACGCGCTCGCAGTCGATACCCATGAGCTCCATCTTCTTGAGTACCATGCCCAAGTGAATGGGGCAAAAACCCGTGACGTCGACACCGCGATCGTCGGCCATCAACGCACCGGCGACGATAAAGGTGCCGGCCTCGATGCGGTCGCCCACTACGCGATGGGTAACGGGATGCAGCTCTTCCACGCCCTCGATGGTCACGACAGGCGTACCGGCGCCGACAATCTTAGCGCCCATCTCGTTGAGCATGTTGGCGAGATCGACGATCTCGGGCTCGCGGGCGGCATTGTCGATAACCGTGGTACCCTTCGCGCGCACGGATGCCATAATGAGGTTCTCGGTCGCACCGACACTGGCGAACTCGAGCGTGACGGTGGTACCGCGCAGACCTTGGGGCGCATTAGCGTTGATGTAACCGTGGGCGGTATCGAACTCAACGCCCAGGGCCTCGAGACCAAGAATGTGCATATCGATCTTGCGAGCACCCAGGTTGCAGCCGCCCGGCATGGCGATCTTGGCGCGATGGAAGCGACCCAGCAGGGGTCCCATCACGGCTGTGGAAGCACGCATCTTGGCAACGAGCTCGTAGGGGGCCTCCCAAGAATCGACCTGAGAGGTATCAATCTCGAGCGTGTGCTCGTCGAGAACATCGATCGTAGCGCCCATGCCCTTGAGCACCTTGCCCATCACGTGGACATCGGAAATATCGGGCACGTTCTGCAGCGTCGTCTTGCCCGGCGCCAGAAGCGTTGCCGCCATGAGTTTGAGTGCGGAGTTCTTGGCGCCCGAAACGGGCACGGAGCCTCCGATGGCGTGGCCACCCTCAACGCGGATAATATCCAAGGTCTACCCTTTCAAAAAGCATGCCCGGGATGGCTGGGCCATCCCGGGCATGATGTGTTCGCAAATGGTCGAACGCTAAATCGTTTGACTATTGGGCAAGCTTGAGCTTACACCATGCGATTTCATTATAGAGGTAGGCGCGGCGTGCATCATCCTCCGACAAATTACCCAGCTTCTCTTCAAAACCTTGAATATCAGCTTTAAGCTTGTCGGCATCGACGGTCGCCAAATCGCAAGCGCGCTCGGCGAGAACGGTCACGACATCGTCCGCAACCTGGGCATAGCCGCCGGCCACGGCAAACGTGTGGTCGACAGTGCCCATGGCCTTATCGGAAACGCGAACGTAACCGCGGTCGATCGTGCAGATCTCGCTGGAGTGAGCAGGCAGAACGCCAAACTCGCCATCCGTGGACGGAATCGACACAAACGCAGCGTCGCCCTCATAGGCGCAGCTCACGGGGCACACGATGCGGATACGCATAACCTACTTCTCCCCCATCTTGCGGGCGCGCTCGCGCACGTCCTCAATCGTGGAAGCATAGCGGAAAGCCTGCTCGGGCAGGTCATCGGCCTTGCCGTCGACAATCTCGGCAAAAGAGCGGACGGTATCCTCGACGCGGACGTAGACACCGGGGTTGCCGGTGAACTTCTCGGCGACGTGGAAGGACTGCGAGAGGAACTGCTGAATCTTACGGGCACGGTTGACCGTAAGGCGCTGCTCCTCGGACAGCTCGTCCATACCCAGAATTGCGATGATGTCCTGAAGGTCGGAGTACTCCTGCAGGAGCTCCTGGACCTTGACAGCGACACGGTAGTGCTCCTCGCCGACGATCGAGGGATCGAGAGCGTCGGAGGAAGACGCGAGCGGGTCGATAGCCGGGAACAGGCCGAGCGACGAAATGCTACGCGAAAGAACCGTGGTGGCATCGAGGTGAGTAAACGTCGTGGCAGGCGCCGGGTCGGTCAGGTCGTCTGCGGGGACGTAGACAGCCTGGACGGAGGTAATGGAGCCCGTCTTGGTCGAGGTAATGCGCTCCTGGAGGTCGCCCATCTCGGTTGCCAGCGTGGGCTGGTAACCAACGGCGGACGGCATACGGCCCAGCAGTGCGGAAACCTCGGAACCTGCCTGGGAGAAGCGGAAGATGTTGTCGATGAACAGCAGAACGTCCTGGCCACGATCACGGAAATACTCAGCGGTGGTAAGGCCGGCCAGACCGATGCGCAGACGCGCTCCGGGCGGCTCGTTCATCTGACCGTAGACCAAGCAGGTCTTGTCGATAACGCCAGACTCGCTCATCTCGAGGAACAGGTCGGTGCCCTCGCGGGTACGCTCGCCGACGCCGGTGAACACCGAGGTGCCGCCGTGCTCCTGGGCGAGGTTGTTGATGAGCTCCTGAATCAGAACGGTCTTGCCGACGCCGGCGCCACCGAACAGACCTGTCTTGCCGCCGCGGATGTAGGGCTCGAGCAGGTCGACGGCCTTGATGCCGGTCTCGAAGATCTCGGTCTTGGTGGTGAGCTCGTCGAAACGGGGCGCTGCATGGTGGATGGGGTAGAACTCCTCCACCTCGGGCATGGGCTTGCCGTCGACGGGCTTGCCCATGACGTTCCAAATACGGCCGAGCGTCTTGGGGCCAACGGGCATTTTCATGGGCTCACCGGTATCGGTGGCGATGAGGCCGCGCTGCAGGCCGTCGGTCGAGGACATGGCGACCGTGCGGACGACGCCGCCCGGAAGCTGGCTCTCGACCTCGAGGATCGTGCTCAGATGACCGATCGGGGTCTCGGCCTCGACCGTGAGCGCGTTGTAGATCGGGGGCACCGCGCCGTCAAACTTGACGTCGACGACAGGGCCGATGATTCGCACGATGCGACCATCACCGGCAGTCGTCTTCTTGGTGGCTTCCTCGACCGCAAGCTTTACGGTGTTATTAGCCATTACTGTTCCTCCAATGCTGAGGCTCCGCCGACGATCTCGTTAATCTCGGTCGTGATCGAAGCCTGGCGCACGCGACTATACGTGCGGGTAAGGGTCGAGATGATCGCGGTGGCGTTTTCCGTCGCGGAGTGCATGGCCTTGCGGCGTGCACCCTGCTCGGCAGCCGCCGAATCGATCAGGGCCTGGTAGATGACCGTCAGGATATAAGACGGCACAAGCTTGCCGAGAACATGCTCGGGAGAGGGCACGAACTCGAACGTGGACGAGATGCGCTTAGGGGCGTCGGTCTCGTTCTTACGCGGACCGTGGGCCATAGCGATCATCTCGGGGTCGAGCGGCAACAGATGCTCGACGCGAAGCTCCTGATCCACGCGGTTCTTGGCGTGGTGGTAGACAAGCTCGACACGGTCAAGCTCACCGGCACGATACACATCGCAGATATGAGAGGAGATCATGCGGGCCTGATTGAAATCGGGCTCAGAGGAGTTGCCCTCAAAGTGCATGATGACGTTTGCGCGGTCGCGGAAATACGTGGCCGGCTTACGCCCGCACGCGATGATCTCGCACTCGATGCCGTCGTTCGCCCAAGAAGCGGCGAGCTTTTCGGCCGTGCGCTCCACCGTCGTATTGAAACCGCCGGCAAGGCCGCGGTCCGAGGCAATAACGACAATCAGGCCATGCTTGACGCTCTCATGCTTCTGCAGCATGGGATCGGTGCCCGAACAGGAGGCGTCGCCGGCGACCGTCAACATGACGTCGGTCAGCGCCTCCTTATAGGGCTCGGCCTGCTTGGAGCGATCGAGGGCACGACGGATCTTGGCCGTAGAGACCATCTCCATCGTGCGCGTGATCTGCTTGGTCGTGGTAACCGAGGAGATTCGCTTCTTAATGTCGCGAAGGTTGGCCATGGGGCTTAGTTCTCCTCTGATCCAGAAACATCCGAATGGTGCTTGGCCATGAACTGCTGCTTGAAGTCGCCGATGACGCGCAAGAGCTCAGCCTTGGTGTCATCATCGATCTTCTTGGCGCGAACCTTGTCGAGCAGCGAGCCAAAGCCATTGTCCATGTACTCGATGAGCTCGGCACGGAAAGGCAGCACGTCGGCGATCTCCAGGTCATCCAGGAAGCCCTCGTTGCCAGCGAACAGCGTAACGATCTGCTCGCCAACCTCAAACGGCTTGTAACGCGGCTGCTTCAGGAGCTCGGTCATGCGGGCACCATGGGTCAGCTGCTTTTGAGTAGCCTCGTCGAGGTCGGAGCCGAACTGCGTAAAGCCGGCGAGCTCCTGGTACGAAGCGAGGTCCAGACGGAGGTTGCCGGCGACCTGCTTCATGGCCTTGGTCTGCGCGTCGCCACCGACGCGGGACACGGAAATGCCCACGTCGACTGCCGGGCGCTGGCCCTGGAAGAAGAGTTCGGACTGCAGGTAGATCTGACCATCGGTAATGGAAATGACGTTGGTCGGAATGTAGGCCGAGACGTCGCCGTCCTGGGTCTCGATGATCGGAAGAGCCGTCATGGAGCCGTAACCGTTCTTCTTGGACATCTTGACGGCACGCTCGAGCAGACGAGAGTGCAGGTAGAAGATGTCGCCAGGATAGGCCTCGCGTCCGGGCGGACGATGCAGCGTCAGCGACATCTGACGGTAGGCCACGGCCTGCTTGGACAGGTCATCGTAGATGACGAGCACGTGGCCACCGGGGTTGGTCTCGCTGGCGGGCTTGCCGTCCTCGCCGTTGTACATGAAGAACTCGCCAATAGCGGCACCGGCCATAGGCGCGATGTACTGCATAGGGGCGGAATCGGCAGCAGTGGCCGAAACGATGATGGTGTAGTCGAGCGCACCGTGCTGAGCGAGGGTCTCGCGGATGTTGGCAACCGTGGAGGCCTTCTGGCCGATGGCGACATAGATGCAGACCATGCCCTTGCCGCGCTGGTTGAGGATAGCGTCGATGGCGATGGCGGTCTTACCGGTCTTACGGTCGCCGATGATGAGCTCACGCTGACCGCGGCCAATAGGCACCATGGAGTCGATAGCGAGCAGACCGGTCTGAACCGGCTCGCACACCGGGGTACGATCGATGACGCCGGGAGCCTTGAACTCGATGGGGCGACGGTGCGTGGCGACGATGTCGCCCAGGCCGTCGATGGGCTGGCCGAGCGGATTGACGACGCGGCCGAGCATGGCACGGCTCACGGGGATATCCATAATGCGGCCAGTGGTGCGGCACTCGTCGCCTTCCTTGATGGAGTCGACGGCACCGAACAGAACGGCGCCGACCTCGTCACGGTCAAGGTTCTGGGCAAGGCCGAAGACGGTCTCACCGGTATCGGAGCTCTTGAACTCCAGAAGCTCGCCTGCCATGGCGCTCTTGAGGCCGGAGACGCGCGCGATGCCGTCGCCTACCTCGTCGACCGTTGAAACCTCATGCGTATCGACCGTCGCGGAGAGGCTCGTGAGCTGCTCCTGCAGTTTCTTGGCGATATCCTGGGCATTGAGGGTTTCGGACATTAGGCTTCACCTCCGTACGAATTAGCAGAGTTTGCGAGGGTCTCCTGCGCGATGCGCAGCTGCGTCTTGACGGAAATGTCACGACGCTCGCCGCGGGCCTCGAGCACCAGGCCGCCCACGATAGACGGGTCGACCTGCTCGATAAGGAATACCTTGCGGCCGAAGTCCTGCTCGCATTTCTTAGTGATGGTTTGACGCAGCTCGTCGTCGAGCGGGATCGCCGTGGTGACGGTCACGCCCACTACATCCTCGTCTTCCTCGGCAACATACTTAAAGGCAGCTGCCACCTTGGGAAGAAGGTCGAGCTGGTCGCGCTTGGACATGGTGTCGAGCACGGCGATGATCTCGGGGCTGGCAGAAGCCAAACGCTCGACCATCTCGAGGTCCTCGAACACATGGTTCTCGGCCTTGGCGGCTTCCAAAAGGGAACGCGCGTAGGTCTCGAGCACCTTGTCCTGATAGCGGCTAGTCGGCATTCAGGCTACCTGCTTCCTGGATGTAGCGCTCGATGAGCTTCTTCTGCTCGGCATCGTCCTCGAGTGCCTCGCCCACGATCTTGGTGGCGACGGCAACGGACAGGTCGGCGATGGAGCTCGCGGCACCGGCGTAGATGGACTTGCGCTCGTCCTCGACGGTCGTATGGGCCTTGGCGATGATCTCCTCGGCCTCCTTGTGAGCAGCCTCGATGATACGGGCACGCTCGGACTCGGCGTCCTTACGGGCCTCGAGAACGATGTCGGCAGCCTGACGACGGGCGTCGGTGACGATCGAGTCGGACTCAGCGCGCTTGGCGATAGCCTCCTGCTTGGTCTTCTCGGCCTCGTCGAGGCTCTCCTCGATCTTCTTGCCGCGCTCCTCCATGGTTTTCATGATGCCCGGCAGGGCGACCTTGGCCAGCACGATCCAGATAATCAGGAAGGCGATAAGCGCCGGGATGAACTCCGCCATCTTAGGGATGAGGATGTCCGCACCGGCGGCGCCGTCCTCGGCGAACGCGGAAACCGGCATGAGCAGCGCGGCCGCGGACGCGGAGAGTGCGATCGCGCTCTTCTGGGATGAAAGATTCATACTTGACGCTCCGTGCTATTTAACGATCAGCGCGACAACGAAGCCGATCAGAGCCAGAGCCTCGCCGAAAGCGGAGCCCATGATGAAGACGGTGAACACGCGGCCCTGGACCTCAGGCTGACGGGCCATAGCACCCGTAGCACCCAGAGCAGACAGGCCGATAGCAAGACCAGCGCCGATAACACCGAGACCGTAACCGATAACTCCCACGATTCCTCCTTTGTCGTGCGTGTCTTATTTCACGCAGGATAACCTTTTTATAACTGCCGGGCTCCATGGGTACGGGCACCGGCGGTTTAACGAATTGCCTTACCTTTAAGGCACGAACGGAAGACTACTCCTCCTCCGCGACCTCCTCTGCCTCGGAGACATACACGGCGGTAAGGACCGTGAAGACGTAAGCCTGGATGGCGCCGACCACAAGCTCGATCGCATAGATCAGGATGAGGATGGCAAGCCAGGCCAGCGAAGGCAGGGCGCCGACGGCGTGGGCCGCGGAAACCTGCTGAAGCAGCGGCTGCATGAACATGCTCGCCATGATGGCGAACGAGCCCATGACCACGTGTCCTGCGAACATGTTGCAGAACAGACGGACGGCAAGCGTGATGAGGCGCAGGAAGGTCGAGAAAAGCTCGACGACCCACACGAGCACGTTCATCGGGAAGCTCACGCCCTGCGGGGCGAGGCTCTTGATGTAGCCGATCACGCCGTGAGCCTTGCATCCGTAGTAGATGAAGTACACGAAGGCGAAAATGGCGAGTGCGGCGGTGGAGCCGATTGCGCCGGTGCCGGGCTTCATTCCCGGGATCAGGCCGATCATGTTATTGATCAGGATGAACAGGAAAAGCGAGCACAGGAACGGGAAGTGCTTCTTCCAGTTCTCACCCACGACACCCTTGCCGATATCGTTCTCGACGTACTCGATGATGTACTCGAAACCGTTGACGAAGAAGCCCTTGGGAACCAGGGTCTGCCTCTTCTTGAACACGGCCAGGACGATCAGGAGCACGATCGTGGAGACGATCAGCCAAAACGAGTACTGCGTGATGCCGCAGCTCAGATCGCCCACGACAGGGGTGGAGCTGAACTCGCTGACCAGATGATTAATCTCATCAGGCAGCTTTTCAAAAATTTCCACGACTTACCTTTCGACCTCATGAGGATCTCGCAGCGCCTTGGCGACGCGAACCGCGCAGGCGGCCATAAAGGCCACGAAGCCGATCGCCTCGCCCAGGAGGAACATGCGAAATGCCTCTCCGAACAACACAAACACAACCAAGGTAAAGACAAGCAACGCGATTGCCGAGACCGCGAGACTCACCATACCCTTGAGCATGTCCGCATTCTGCTTATCGTCAAGAACCGGCTTGAGCGTAAAGACAAAGGGAAGGAAGGCAATCGCGCCCGCGATGGCACCTGCAACGATAGCGAGCAGATCGGCTATCTGAAACACTGGCGTCCTCACTTTCCTTTTTTATCGCCTCACAGGACAGTTCCCGCCAAACATTGGTGACTATTGTACGAGCCAATCGCTAAAGTACAACCGAAAAAGCATCGGTTAATACGCACCTGTTCGTTTTCTTAAGACCTTCTTTATGCCGCAGGTACGGTAATACGTTTTTCTCGAACCCTGCAGGGCAAAACGTCCGTTAACAGGAGTGCGCGCGGTCGTCTTTTGCTCGCCCGCGCGCACCATTTCTTCGTATTTTCGACGTTAGCCGGTATGGCCCAGAGATTACAGCGTGCCGTAGATGCGGTCGCCGGCGTCGCCCAGGCCGGGAACGATGTAGGCAGCTTCGTTGAGATGGTCGTCGATGGCGCAGGCATAGATATGCACATCGGGGTCCTTCTCAGTCAGCGACTTGAGGCCCTCGGGGGCCGCGACGATGCACAGCATGCGGATGTCCTTGACGCCGCGCTCGCGCAGGTAGCTGATGGCCATCTCGGCCGAACCGCCCGTGGCGAGCATGGGGTCGACGACCAGGCAGATGCGCTGGTCGATATCCTTGGGCATCTTGCAGTAATACTCATGCGGCTCGTGGGTAACCTCGTCGCGCTCCATACCGATGTGGCCCACGCGAGCGGAGGGTACCAAGTCGAGGATGCCATCGACCATGCCAAGGCCCGCACGCAGAATGGGAACGATGGCGAGCTTTTTGCCGGCGAGCTGCTTAAACGTTGCGGTGGTGATGGGGGTCTCGACTTCGACGTCTTCCATGGGCAGGTCGCGCATGGCCTCGTAGCCGTCAAAAAGTGCGAGTTCGCGCACGAGCTGGCGGAACTGGTTGGTGCCGGTGTTTTTGTCGCGCAGAATCGACAGCTTATGCTGGACGAGCGGGTGATCGACAAGGGTCACACGGGACGTATCGTAGGTGACGGTCATGGGTTGATTGCCCCTTTCGTTGCGGCCGGAAGATGGCCTTGCTGACAAGGCGCATGGCGATGTTGTTGCCGCGCGCCGTGCATAAGTTTAACGGTTTGTTGTATCGAGCAGCTCGTCGCAACCCTACTGAGCGGTGTTGAGCGAACGCTTGACGGCATCACGCCAACCAGCGAGATTGCTCTCACGGCGCTCGGCGGACATATGGGGAAGGAAGGTCTTAACGATCTGAGCGTTTTGCTCCAGCTCCTCCAGGTCCTCCCAATAGCCGACGGCAAGGCCCGCCAAGTACGCGGCACCGATCGCCGTGGTCTCCACCGTCTCGCACTGCAACACGGGGATATCCAGCAGATCGGCCTGGAATTGCATGATGAACTCGTTGCGCGAGGCACCGCCATCGACAGACAGGCGCTCAATCGAAAGTCCCACGTCCTGCTCCATGGCGCGCAGCACGTCGTAGCTCTGATATGCCATGGATTCGCAGGCGGCACGTACGATGGTCGCACGGCTCGAGGCGCCGGTCAGACCGCACACGATACCGCGGGCATGCGGGTCCCACCAGGGAGCGCCCAGACCCGCAAAGGCGGGAACGAAGTAGCAGCCCTCATTGTCGTTGATCGAAGCGGCGAGTTGTGCCGACTCGCTCACACTCGAGATGATGCCGATGTTGTTGCGCAGCCAGTTCATGGTGGAACCGGCAGCAAAGATGGAGCCCTCGAGTGCATAGCTGATCTTGCCGTCCGCGGCGATACCGATCGTGGAGACCAGACCGTTCTTGGATTCGACGACCTCGTCGCCGGTGTTCATGAGCATAAAGCAACCCGTGCCATAGGTGTTTTTGGTCTGGCCGGGATGGAAGCAGCAGTGGCCGAACAGCGACGCCTGCTGATCGCCCGCCACGCCCATGATGGGCGGCATGTTGGTCATGATGTCGCTCGCGACGCGGCCGTAGTCGCCCGAGCTCCAACGAACCTCGGGCATCATGGAACGTGGAACGTCAAAGAGCGCCAGCAGGTCGTCGTCCCAATCGAGCGTATGGATATTAAAGAGCGCCGTGCGGCTGGCATTGGTGTAGTCGGTGGCAAAGACCTGACTGCCGGTGAGGTTGTAGATGAGCCAGGTATCGATGGTGCCGAACATGAGGTCGCCCGCCGCCGCGCTCTCACGCGCACCGTCGACGTTGTCGAGAATCCACTGCACCTTGGAAGCCGAGAAATACGGATCGAGCGTGAGTCCCGTGCGGGAGCGCACCAGCTCTTCTGCGCCCCGCTCGACCAGCTCGTCGATCAGAGGTGCGGTGCGACGGCATTGCCACACGATGGCGTTATAGATGGGTTGGCCGCTTATGCGGTCCCACACCACCGTGGTCTCGCGCTGGTTGGAGATACCGATGGCGGCGATGCGGTCAGAATGGATACCGCTCTTAAACTGGACCTCCATCATCACGCCGATCTGGCTGGCAAGCACCTCCATGGGGTCTTGCTCTATCCAACCGGGACGCGGGAAGCTGGTTTTGACGCTACGACGTGCCTGCGCGACGATGCAGCCGTACTCGTCGACGATGGTCGCAAGTACCGAGGTGGTGCCGCAGTCGAGCGCCATGATGTAGGAACCGCCAAAGTTAAACGAGGCATCTTCCATGCCCAGGCTGCCCAGATTCAACGACATCGCTTACACCTTTCTATTGCATCGGGTCGGACAGGACCCGTTCGATCTCTGATGCGGGAAGTGCGCCTTGGCGCAGGATCTGGAGCCCGCCGTGCTGGAACGACACGATGGTCGAGGCGTCGCGACACGGGGTCTCGCCGGCGTCGACGGCAACATCGACCCCCTCCAGGATGCGACCTTCGACGGCGGCAAAGCTTGCCGGCGAGGGCGCGCCGTGTGTGTTGGCGCTCGTGCAGGCAAGGGGACTGCCGCAGGCGCGGATGAGCGCTTGGACCACGGGAGAGGCCGAAGCGCGCAGGGCCACGGTGTCGTCGGCAGCACGCATAAAGGTCGGCACGCAGGGAGCCGCCTTGACCACGATAGTCAGGGCTCCCGGCCAGCATCGTCGCGCAAGTACGCGGGCATCTTCCGGGATATCCACGCCATAGCGGTCGAGTGCTTCGGCATTATCAACCAGCCAGGCGACCGTTTGGGTGAGTTTGCGCTGCTTGAGGGTAAAGATGCGGCGGTAGCCGGTACCGAGCGCAGGGACCGCGGCGCCATTGACGACAGCCTGCGGATCGCGCGGCCACGATGGGAATTCGCTTGTATCTTGGGGCACGGCGTCCGAGAAGGCGTTGACTGCCACGGCGACACCGTAGACGGTCTCGGTCGGGATCAAGGCCAGGCCGCCGCGGCCGAGCACCTCGGCCGTGCGCTCGACGGCGAGCCGATGCGGCTCGCGCGTTCCCTCGTATACCCGATAGACCGTCTGCATGTGTATGCCAGCCCCTTACGCTCCGGTGCAAGTTTGTTTACTGTGGGGCATTCTCGCACGAAACATTCAACCTATTTGCCCAGAGCGCATGTTGGTTTGGTGAGCGGCTCTAGTAGTCGGTGAAAGTGAGGGGGTTAATTGAAGATTTTTAGCGCGCAAGCGTAACGGTACGATCGGGAAACTCGATGCTTGCAACCAGTTTTCCGCCGAGGCTCTCTGCGTACCTGCTCAGCGTGTCGAGCCTCATCGAACCCAACTCCCCACGCTCGAGCTCGGATACACGTTTTTGAGAAACGCCCATCGACTGGGCGACCGACGCCTGTGTTAGATCTTTTAACCTGCGAATCTGAGCAAGCTTATAGGCTTCGATACGATCGCGAGTCCTCTCCTGCTCGGCGGTAATGGAGTCGCGTGTTATCCCGCGAGATTCCATATACTCATGCAGTTCCATCTCGATCGAGCCTCCTTACGTGGCGACGGTATATTTGCTCGGCCCTTGGAATGTTGATCGCATACCAACCGTTCCATTTTGCCCTTGACGATCCCGCTCGCGACTTATCACCCGCCAATAGCAATACCGCCTGGCGCTTGGGGTCAAAGGCGAAGAGGATGCGAATCACCTGCCCACCACACGACGTCACTCTCAGCTCCTTTAAATGATGAAGCTTCGAGCCCTTTACGCGGTCAACCAGCGGACGACCAAGGCTGGGACCTTCCTTCTCGAGCACCAAAAGGTCTGCATAAATCTGCTTCAGCGTAGCTTCATCCTGCTCATCAAGCCAAGGTTCAATGTAATCAAGCACGATACGGTACCGATGCAGCTGATTTGACATACCTTTCTCCTTCTATAGTAGAAGTTTTACGGTATATTGCAAGGACAAACTTGCGCAAATGTCTATTTATTCAGCTTAAATACGCTGTTTGGGCTCGGTGACGATGGCTCGAACGATGCGGGGACGATCGGTGAGGTCGTGGACGATACGCACGTCCGAAAGGCCTGCTTGACGACAGAGCTCGGCCGCGGCGTCGAGCGCGCCCTCGTAGAGCTCGCAGGCAAACAGGCCGCCGGCACGCAGCATGTAGGGCGCCGCGTTGAGCAGGCGGCGGAAGATATCGAGACCGTCGGCACCGCCCTCGAGCGCCAGATCGGGCTCAAAGTCCTTGACCTCATGCGGCAGCGAGCGCATGACATCGGTGGGGATGTAGGGCGGGTTGGAGACGAGTACGTCAAAGGTGCCCCACTCTTCGCGGGGAATGGAGCTCACCAGGTTTGTGAGGCTGAAGGCGACCTCGTCGGACGTGAGGCCAAGCGCATCGCGGTTTTTGGTAGCAAGGTCGATGGCGCGCGGCTCGATATCGGTAGCAGTGCAGGTAACGTGCCCGCGGCGCTCCCAGGCAAGGGAGAGCGAAATGCAGCCCGTGCCGCAGCCGACCTCGAGAACGCGGGCAGTGCGGGGCTCGGCTGGGGCAGATACGTTGGCCTCGGCGGCATCTTGCGCGGGAGTCGCCTGTTGGTCGTTGTCCTCAATGGCGATGCCGTATTCGTCGAGCTCGGGCTCGGGGGTTTCCATGGCCTCTGCTTCTGCCGCTTCGGCTTCTGCTGCCTGCGCGGCGGCTTCCTCGGCCTCGCGGTCGGCCAGTTCCTCGGCATAGGCGCGGCTACCCAGTACGTCGCCGCCTAGCGCCGCCTCATCGGCAGCCGTCAGGTTAGCGGCGCGGCGCTCGGCGGTCGCCCGTTCGTCTGCCAGCGCGGCCTCGGCCTTGCGTGCCTCCTCGACCTCATCGTTCCAAGGCAGCTCCACGCGCTGGCGGGCAGCGGCCTCGGGGCTCAGCACCTCGGCATCCAGATAATTGAGGACTTCCTCGACGAGCATCTCGGTCTCGGGACGCGGAATGAGCACGCCGGGGGCGCACGCGACGTCAATCATGCGAAACTGCGTGCTGCCGGTGATGTACTGTAGCGGTTCACCTTTAGCGCGACGAACAACGGCCGCGTGCATGGTCTCGAGCTGGGCCGCGTTAAGCGTCTCGTCCATGCGCATATATAGGTCGATGCGTGTCAAACCCGTGGCAGCGCAGAGCAGCCACTCGGCAGAAAGACGGGGGTGCTCCTCGCCGCGCTCGGCCAGGTACTCCTTGGTCCACTCGAGACAACGCTTGATGGTCCAAATCTCGTTTGCCATGGGGCCCTCCCCTCTTAAGCGCCGGGCGGCGCGCGAATGTCGGAGCAGATTGTACGCGAGGCCAGCGCTTGGCAAGGGACGATTAAAGGCAATTATCGAGAATCAGCCCAGATTTTTGTACCGGGCTTGCTCAAAGTGTTCATTCGCTGACGTCTAAATTTGCATTCGTCAAGCTTTTGGCAAGGTTGACCCAAAACTGACCAATATCTAACCAAGAACTTGCCACATCGCTTGACGCACGACCCATCAAAAATCGCTCCGCGACTTCTTGAACGATATTCTGAGCAATATTTTCAATAGCAGATGCATGCTATTAATTACTTTGAGCAGGTAGACAGCTCAAATGCCATCACAGCTGATTGAATAACATCTCAAAGCAATGTGCCCAACCTAGTCATTTAAGAACGTCCCCAATGACTACCTCTAAGGCGCCGCAGGTTGAGCATACCGCATCCGGAGCAAGGCAACGCCGCAGGTAGAGAACGGACAGCGAGCGACGTCCAGAGCGAACAAGTTGGCATGAAAAAGGCAGGGCATAGACCTTCTGGTCATGCCTTGCCTTTTGAATGACAAATTGTCGCTCTGGGCGGCGCGCAGCGTCGAGCCGTTACGGCGTTTGGTAAAACGCCGTAACCTAAACCGCCTGTGCCAGCTTCTCGGCTCGCTCGGCGGCGGCGAGTGCCTCGATGACGGTGCCGAGCTGGTCGCCCAGGAGGACGCCGTTGTAGGTGGAGTTGAAGCCGATACGGTGATCGGTCACGCGGTCCTGGGGCTGGTTGTAGGTACGGATCTTCTCGGAACGGTTGCCGTGGCCGATCTGGCTCTGGCGCTCGGCACCGAGCTCGGCCTGCTGCTTCTCGAGTTCCATCTCGTACAGACGGGCGCGCAGCATCTGCATGCAGACCTCGCGGTTCTGGATCTGGGAACGCTGCTCCTGCGACTGCACCACGGTGTTGGTGGGCAGGTGGGTGATGCGCACGGCGGAGTAGGTGGTGTTAACGCACTGACCGCCAGGGCCGGAGGCGCAGTAGGTGTCGATGCGCAAGTCGGACTGGTTGATCTGGACGTCGATTTCCTCGGCCTCGGGAAGCACGGCGACGGTAGCCGTTGAAGTCTGGATGCGGCCCTGGGACTCGGTCTTGGGGACGCGCTGGACACGGTGCACGCCGGACTCGTACTTCATAACGGAGTAGACGCGGTCGCCCTCGACCTTGAACTCGATGGACTTGAAGCCGCCGGCCTCGCTGGGGCTGGAATCGAGCACGGTGGTCTTCCAGCCACGCGACTCGCAAAAGCGCTGATACATCTTGTACAGGTCGCCGGCGAAGATGGCCGCCTCGTCGCCACCGGCGGCGGAGCGAATCTCGACGATGGTGTTCTTGTCGTCGTTGGGGTCGCTCGGAATGAGCATGTACTTGATGTCTTCCTCGAGCTGGGGAAGCTTGTCCTCGTTCTCGGAGATGTCCATCTGGAGCATCTCTTTCTCGTCAGCATCGGTGGTATCGTGCAGCATTTCCTTGGCAGCCTCGATGTCATCGAGCGCGCCGATGTACTCGCGCGAGGCGGCGATGAGGTCGGACTGGTGCGCGTACTCCTTGTTGAGACGCGTGAACTCCTTGATATCGGAGGCGACGGCCGGGTCGGAAAGTTTCTTCTCGAGTTCCTCGTAGGCCTTGATGATCTTTTCGAGCTTGTCGCGCATGGCGGGACTCCTTTATATGCGTGAAGGTGAAAATCGGCAGAGTTGATGGGGCGCGGGGCGCCGCTGCGGGGGTAAGCCCGGCTAGAACATGTCGATCTTCAGATACATGCGCATCCCTTCGCGTATGGGGTACATAATTGCGGTCTAACCCATACATGATAGCGTGCGCAGGCAAACCTGCATATAACCCGCACGGAATGAGTGGACGTCCCCAACGGCTAACAAAGGGACTATCGCCTTGTCGCATTCTAGAGCGTATGGAGCAGGGCGATGAGGAAGCGGACACCCTGGAGGTAGGCGCGGCGGGTAATGCGCTCGTTGGTGCCGTGGACGCCGCGATCGCACTCGTCATCGTCGACCACAAAGGCCGAGAAGCGAATGCACTCGGAGCAAATGCGCTGGTAGTTGGCAGCGTCGGTCGCGCCGATCACGGTCGAGGGGACAATCGCCAACGGCTCGGATGATCCGTTTTCCTCCGTCCCCTTTGGATCACGGAAATAGCGGGCGGCGATGGAGCGAACCGCCTCGAGTCCCGGTCCGCCGATGCGCGGAGACGGCGAGGGTTCGGAGCTGCCAGGGCCGAGCTCGACCTCGACACGGTCGGCGAGCCCCGCCTCGGCAACGGCGACGCGGCAGCGGGCCACGACATCGGCCACGCTCGTGCCCTCGAGCATGCGGAAGTTGATATTGGCCCACATATCCTGCGGCATCACGTTGGCGCCGGTACTGCCGCCCTCGATTTGGGTCGGTGCACAGGTGGTCGTCACCAGCGGATAGAGCTTCTTGCTGGCGAGGCACTCGCGCACGATGGTGTCCTTGTTGGAGGCAATCTCGTCGGCCGTGTAAAGCCCCAGCTCGACGAGCTGTGCGGCAAGCAGGTCCGTGACGCGCGTCGGCCATTCGATATCGCAGATTGCGGTGATGGCACGGCTCAGCACCTCGAGCGATGTGCCGCCGTAGGGGTTGGACGAATGCCCGCCCTCACTCTTCGTCTTGAGCACAATATCGGCGTAGCCCTTCTCGGCAAGGTCGGCATGCATAAGCCAGCCCTCGCCCGCGCCGTACTCGGCAGCCGAAACGATGCGGTAGTCACCCTCGTCGATCAGGTACTCAAGCTCAATGCCGCGCTCCTCGAGCGCGCGGCCGATGGCGCCTGCGCCGTACTGCGTAGTCTCCTCGTCCTGGCCAAAGGCCAGGAGCAGCGTGCGCTCGTGCCGCCAACCGTGCGCCAGCGCATACTCAACCGCCTCGAGAATGCCTGCGACTTGGTCTTTCATGTCGATGGCGCCGCGGCCCCAAATGTAGGCATCGTCCACATGTCCGCCAAAGGGGGCGTGCGTCCAATCGTCCTCGGTGCCCGGCACCACGGGAACCACGTCCATGTGACCCATGAGCATAATGGGCTTGAGGGCAGGGTCGGAACCGCTAAGCGTCACCAATAGCGAATGATCGATAAGCTCGACCTCGCCCGCCGCGAACACGTGCGGCCAAGCCTGCTGCATATACGCGCGCAGGTCGTCGAACGGCTGCCAGTCCACCGCCTCGGCATCCATGCTCGAAATGGTCGGAAACGACAGCACACGGCCCAGGCGCTCGCATGCGCCGGCCTTGTCCAAATCGGCAAAATCATCCTCATGCGCAAAAAAGCGCCAAACCTCGGCCATGACATCCTTTCGATTGTGATGACGAGGGCCGCCCCACCGGAGCGGCCCTGCCACATAAGCGTTTGCGGTCGGTTATTTGTCCTCGAGATAACGCGAGAGGAACTCGCGGGTGCGCTGGTGTTTGGGATTGCCGAAGAGCTCCGCCGGCGCGGCATCCTCGAGCACTACGCCCTTGTCCATAAAGACCACGCGGTCGGACACCGTGCGGGCAAAGGCCATCTCGTGCGTGACGACGACCATGGTCATGCCGTCGGCAGCGAGCTTGCGCATGACCTCGAGCACCTCTCCCACGATCTCGGGGTCGAGTGCGGAGGTCGGCTCGTCGAACAGCATGATCTGCGGATTCATACATAGGGCACGAGCGATGGCCACGCGCTGTTTTTGACCACCGGACAGGCGACCCACGGCGGCGTGCGCGAACTTTTCGAGTCCCACGCTCGTCAGATGCTCCATCGCTATTTTTTCAGCCTCGGCCTTGCTCATCTTTTTGAGCGTGACGGGCGCGAGCGTGCAGTTGTCGAGCACATCCATGTTGTTGAACAGGTTAAAGCCCTGGAACACCATGCCGATGTCCTCGCGCAGCTTGTTGATGTTGCAGCGCTCGGCCGTGAGGTCCTGGCCGTGGAACCAGATGTGGCCCGCGTCCGGGGTCTCGAGCAGGTTGAGGCAGCGCAGGAAGGTCGACTTGCCCGAACCCGAGGCGCCGATAATGGTGACGACTTCGCCGGGGTTAACGGACAGGTCGATGCCCTTGAGTACCTCGAGCGAGCCAAAGCTCTTGCGCAGGCCCTCAACGCGGATGAGCGGCTCATTGGTCTGTGCGGCGGCCGCAACGCCGGTAATGGCGGTATCTGCCATGATAATTCTCCTCGTCTTGAGCCTAGTTGGAGCTGGGCAGCGTGACCGGAGCCTCGGCGCCGAGCTTTTTGCCAAAGGCCTCGAGCAGGCGGCTCGCCACGAGCGTCAGGATCAGGTAGACCACGAGCGCCACGCAGTAGACCTCCATCTGGCGGTAGTACACGCCGGCGACGGTGGTGGTGGCGTACATGAGGTCAAACACGCCGATGACCGAGAGCACCGACGAATCCTTGATGTTGATGATGAGCTCGTTGGTGAGCGCCGGAATCGCGTTTTTAATGCCCTGGGGGAACACGACCTTGCGCATAGCCTGCCACTGCGAAAGGCCCAGCGAGCGCGCCGCCTCGGCCTGACCGGGATCGATGGACTCGATGCCGCCGCGCAGGACCTCCATCATGTAGGCGGTGGAGTTGAGCGAGATGGTAACGAGGCCGGCGGTGAAGGTGCTCCAAATCTGGTTGGCCTGAGCGGTCTCGAAGCCCATGCCGCGCAAAACGGTGAAGCCCGCGTAATAGATGAGCAGGCCCTGGACCATCATGGGCGTGCCGCGCACGATGGTGGAGTAGATGGTCGCAAAGCCGCGGCCGATACTCTTAAAGAAGCGCACCAGGTCGTTATCCACGCGGTCGAAGGTCTGAATACGCAGGAACACAAAGAGCAGTGCCAGGAAGAATGCGATGACGGTGCCGAAGGTGGCAAGCGCGATGGTGATCTCGATACCGCGAATGAAGAAGTCGCCGCTCTTGTAGGTCATGTAGACCAGGCTCGACAAAAAGTCGCTGGGGTTGGAATCCGAGACAATGCTCACCTGCACCAGGTCGATAAACGACATGACGCAGCGGTCGATAAAGAAAACTGCCGCGATGGCGACCACGACGTAGCTGCCTAAACGTGCTCCACGACGGAAACGCTCGGATGCGAACGGCGACTTTTCGCGATAGTCGCTCCAGTGCATAAGCTTGGTGACCAGCGCCGCCGCCGACACGACGAGCCACGCCCACAGGATTGCCCAAAGGCAATCTTGAAACACGCCCGTGGGAGCCAAGAAGCTCAGCGGTGTGGGGTTGCGCTGGCTAAACGCCAGGCCGAGCGCCGCGATAACGCTCGTGCCCAGGTACACATAACGGTGGTCGGCCTTGATAAAGGAGGCCAGACGATTGATGGTTTTCATGCTGCCTCCCTATGCCGGCTGGCGGTCGAGGCACGCGTCCCACATTTGGTCGCGCTCCTCTTGTCTAATGCCCTTGAGTGTCTTGTCGATGAGCTTAAGGAGCTTGTCCGAGCCCTTGCGGCAGCCGACGTTTGCCGCGACCTCCTGCTTAAAGCCCTCGCCCTCGGCAAAATGAATGGGGACGATGCCCGGGTTTTGGGCCATATAGCCCTTCTCGTTCTCGGTGTTATAGGTCACGGCGTCGCACGTGCCCTGCAGCAGGTTCGAAAACACCGTGGGAACCGAATCGACCGGGTTCTTGTGGACAACGCCCGGAATCTCGTCGATGACGGTATCGAGCATGGTGTCCTTTTGCCCGAGGACCGTAGCGCCGCTAAAGTCGCTGAGCTTGGTCGCATTCTGGTAGGGCGAGCCCTCTTTTACGAACAGGCCAAAGTAACCGATAAAGTACGGGTCGGAAAAGCCGACAGACTCCTCGCGCTCGGGCGTGGCGCTCATACCGGCGATGATGAGGTCGATCTGGCCGTTGTTGAGCGAGTCGATAAGGCCCGAGAAGCTCTGTTTGACGGCAACGGGCTCGCCGCCGAGGGCCTTGCAGACGATCTTGGCGATCTGCACGTCGTAACCATCGGCATAGGCGCCCTGCACGTTGTCGATGGGGATGGTGTACTCGCTGGCTTCGGAGACCTGCCAGTTGTACGGGGCGTAGGCCGCCTCCATGCCGATACGGATCTTGTCCTTGCCGATCACGGAATCGGACAGGTCGTCGCGACCGCCGCCCGTCGTGGGCTGAACTACTTCCAGCGTGGAGGGACGCTGGCAACCGGCAAGTGCGCCGGCGACGACAGAAGCGCTCGCAGCGAGAGCGCTACCCAAAAAGATGCGACGGCTGCATACCGGCTGGACATGCGTGCCGTGTTGTTGTCGAGATTGCATCTGGTGCCTTCCCTATTTCGTTTTGCTGACAACAAGACAGGATATACGCCAGCGACCAGCAGCGCAGTACAAGCTCGAAAAATTAATAGACACACGGTAGTCATTGGGAGCGTCGATGTTTTGGCAATGCCAGCGAGCGCCGCCCAGAGCAAACAAGTTAGCATGAAAAAGGCAAGGCATAGACCTTCTGGTCATGCCATGCCTTTTGAATGACAAATTGTCGCTCTGGGCGGCGCGCAGCGTCGACCGGCCCGCCGTTCGTCAGAACGGCGGAACCTCTAGAGCAAGGTGACGCTAAAGCTACGTTTGTCGGTAGCGCCGGGAGCCAAGGTGATGGTGTTGACCTTGTGCTCAAAGACGTCGTCCTCGGTGTCCATGGTGGTATGACCGGTCCAGGGCTCGAGCGCCACAAACGGGGCATCGTTGGCGGCAGACCACACGCCAATGTACTTAAAGCCCTCAAAGTCGATCTTGACGCCGTGGCCCGACTTGCGGCCGCGCAGCGTGAGCGTGGAGCCCGGGGTATCGGTGAACATGATGGCGTCGTTATCGAAGCTGCGGTGCGTGATGGGCAGCACGTCCGAGTTATCAGGAGCCTTGTAACTACCCTCGAACGTCATAAGACCGTCGGGCGTGATGATGGGAGCCTCGTTCGTCCAAGCCTCGGTAAACGCCAGCTCGTAATCCTCGAATGCCTCGTCCTCGGCACCGGGAGCCGGTACGTTAAACGCGGGGTGGCCGCCCACCGAGAACGGCAGGTCCACGTCGCCGGTATTGGTGACGGCAAAGGTCTGCGTGAGGGTGGAATCGCCGGTCAAGGCATAGGTCATGTTGAGCTTAAAGTGGAACGGGAACGCCTTGAGCGACTCGGGCGTATCGGTGATCTCGTACGTTACCGAGGAGCCGTCCTCCGAAACCTCGACCAGCTTGTGCTCGACAATGCGCGCGAGTCCGTGGCGCGGCATCTCGCAGGTGCCGGCCGCAGACGTTGCCGTGTTGTTGCGCAGCGAGCCCACAATGGGGAACAGGATGGGCGCGTGCTTGCCCCAAAAGGCGGGGTCGCCCTGCCACAGATACTCGTTGCCGTTGAGGGCAAGGCTCGTGAGCTGGGCGCCCATGGAATCGATGGCCGCGGTGAGGCCGCCGCGCTTGATAGTAGTGACGGTAGACATGCTACTTCCTCCAAAGGTAAACAATAGTGTCGAGGGCTATTGTCCCACTCTTGGCGGCGGGACGGGACGGCAGGCGATTATTGAGTAGCCATAGCGGAATGAGCGGCGAGCGCCTACTGGGCATCTACGTAAAGGTCGAACCCGCCCTGCGGTGTGGTGTCGACCGTGTCGGGCGCCTGTGAGTTAAAGTTCACGGGGACCATGCGCTTTGAGGCACGGAAGCGCGTGCCGTCGGTGGCGACGGGCGGTTCATCGACGGTGAGCTCGTAGTCGCCGGGCTTGAGCTCGATGCCGTCACCAGCGGAATTGACGTATTGATACTCGTCAATCGTCTGCCCTTTGAGCGTGCGCCCCACGATATGGATGAGCATTTGGCTGTCGCCGCGCGCGGTGTCCCACGTCGCGCCGTCCTTGACCTCGACCGACACATGTACCGAGCGCGTGCGGCTGAGCGATTGCTCGACAGACATCTCGACCTTGGCGGCGTCTTTTCGCTGTTGTTCGACATGGCTCCAGACGTTTCCAATTACCGAGCATGCGATAACGCCGGCCATAAAGGCGATAAGGATGGGGCCAAGCGGCGAGCGACGTCCTGCATCTTCCTCGCGAGACAGATTGGGGCGACGTGTGGGTGCGGGCGCCTGAGCGCCCTGCGAGGGCACGTCGAGAATACTGAAGGATGCCGTGCTGTCGGGGTCGATAGTGTGACGCGGCTGCGGGGTCTTTGCCGGCGAGATCGACATGTCGGCTGGCTCGCCGAGCGTGGCCGTAGCGTCGGCCTTGGCCTCGTCTGCCTCGGCCTGGGCCCAGGCTTGTTCGAAGGTCAGAGGCTCGACGGGGTCGAGGGCGGCGTCCGAGTCGGCGGCGACGTCGTTGCCGGTCTCGTCCTCGTCGCTCGACACGTCACGCGGCGTGGGTTCGTCCCACTCCTCGTCCGGAGCCTCACCCTCGCTATACCACCATTCAAAGTTATCGATATCCATACGGGGCGCCCCTTAGGCCTCGCAAATAAACACTTGCTAGCCTTATACCCTCAGATGACGTGGAAGCTCACCCGCGCCAAACACGAAAACCGTCACAACATTCGACGCTTTTCTTCGATTTCGAGATTTTCATCGAATGTTGTGACGGTTTGGGCGACTGGCCGGCAGCGCAATGTGACAAAGGAACTGCCCCTTTGTCACATTCTGCTAGAGTTGCAGGGATTGAATCCCGCTTATTCATGCGACATTGGAGTGACAACCTTGACCGCCGCAACCACGCCTAAAAGAAAGTCAACCGCCGCCGCGCTCTCCCCCGCGCGCACCAAGCTCTGCCTGGCGCTGCTCGTGCTGTTGGGATTCTCGCTCGGCTGCTCCGAGTTCGTGGTCATCGGCATCGAAAGCGACTTGGCAACGGAACTCGGCGTATCACTTGCCACTGCGGGCCAGCTCATCAGCGTGTTCGCGCTCGTCTACGCCATCGCTACGCCGACGCTTGCGCTCAGCACGGGCCGTTTTCGCCGCTACCAGCTGCTCGTGTGCTATAGCATCGTCTTTGTGCTTGGCAATTTGTTTATGGCACTGGCGCCCAACTTCCAGGTGCTCTTTATCTCGCGCATTGTCCTGGGCTCTGTCTCGGGTGCGCTGCTCGCCGTGGGCGTGACGTACATCCCTGAGCTTCTGTCCCCACAGCAAACTTCGCTTGCCATCTCGGTAGTATATGGTGCGTTTTCCGTGGCGATGGTCTTTGTGACCTCGATCGGTAAGTTTGTGGCCGACACGCTCGACTGGCACGTTGCCATGTACGGCGCGCTGACCTTTGCCGTTTTGATCTGCGGAGCGCTCGTGGCGTTTATGCCGCGCGCTGGGCAAACCGACGAGCCCGCCACCTTTCGCGAGCAGGCGAGTCTGCTGCGCGAGCCGAGTATCATCACCGGCATGCTTATCTTTTTGTTTGGCGTGGGCTCGGTCTATGTGTTCTACGGCTACGTGACGCCTTATCTTGAGCAGGTGCTGGGCATGGGCACGGTCGAAGCCAGTACCACGCTTATGGCCTACGGCGTGTTCTGCCTGATCTCGAACATCCTGGGCGGATGGATCGATGCGCGCTTTGGCATGAAGGCGCTGCTTGTGACGTTTGTGCTGCAGGCGGTGGCATTGTTTGGGCTGTTTGCCGTAGGCGCTGCCATGCCGCTCGCACTTGTCTTTGTCTTTAGCCTGGCGATGCTCATGTACCTGTTCTCGGTGTCGTGCATCACGCACTTTATGGACGTGGCTCGCAGCCGCCATCCCAAATCGATGGTGCTCGCGAGCTCGGTAGAACCCATGGCGTTTAATGTCGGCATTTCGTTTGGCACCGCAGTGGGCGGCGCCGTGGTAAGCAGCATTGGTATTGCGTACGTGGGCGCAGTGGGCGCCGCGTTCTCGCTTGTGGCCTGGGCGCTCACGCTGGTGACGATTAAGTTGGCTCGCTGGGAGCGCAAGCGGGCGAGGGTGCAGGCGTAGATGCGATACTCGAGCTCGATGATGGCGATCGAAAGGAAACCACATATGCAACGTGTACTGTTTATCTGTTATGGAAATATCTGCCGCTCGACGATGGCTGAGTCCGTGTTTACCGAGCTCGTGCGCCGCGCTGGGCGCGAGGCGGAGTTTGCCATTGATTCCGCCGCGACATCGACCGAGGAGATCGGCAATCCGCCGCATCGTGGCACCGTTGCCAAGCTGCGTGAAGTCGGGATTCCCGTCGTTGCGCACCGCGCCCGCCAGGTGCATCGCGCAGAGTATGGTGACTGGGACCACATTGTCTATATGGATGCCGAGAACGCGCGAGGTCTGCGTCGCATTTTTGGCAGCGACCCCGATGGCAAGATCTCGCGTCTGCTCGATTGGACCGATCGCCCCGGCGACGTGGCCGATCCCTGGTACACCGGCAACTTCGATGCCACCTACCGCGATGTGCTCGCCGGCTGCATGGCCATGCTCGAGCAGTTATAGGCAAGCGAGCACGCGGACGCACGTGCCACGCCATCGGCATAAAACGAGCGTTGATAATCTCCCACTTTGAGCGTTCAAGCGCGCTCTAAACGGGAGATTATCCACGCTCGTTATCTTTGAGGGAGAAAAACCTCGCTCGATTACTCGTCGACGATCTCAGCAAGCCAGACGTTCAGCGTATCGACCTCGGGACAGCAGAACTTTGCCGTGCCGGGCTCGTTACCGGGCACGGTTCCGCCGTAGCGCAGGATGTCGATATAGGGAAAGCCCACGTGACATGCCATGGAACACATCTTGCCGCGGTCGCGGTCGAAGTCGAAGACGTCACCCGGCTTGTGCCCGTGATGGCAGCGGCATGTGCCCAGCTGGTCCACGCAGCTAATGCGAATACGTGGGCGCCTGCCGCGCGGGGCACCGAGCGGCTTGTTCTCGCCCGCCGCCTCGGTGCTGCTCTCGTCGGCGTTACTCATGGTCAACCACATCCAGGCAGGCCTCGATGGGAAGGCCGGCCGACTTGTCCTCTTGGTCGGCATTGCGCTCGATAAGCTCCGCCACCACGCGCATGGCATCGCCCGTCGCGCGCTGCAGGCTCCAACCGGCCATAACGCGGCCGACGAGCACCGCCGAAAACGTGTCGCCCGTGCCCGGGAAATACACCGGAATGAGCTCAAAGGGAATCGTGAAGTACTCCCCCGCTACATGGTCGTAACCGATAACCGCGTTCGTGCCATTGACCACGGCGCTCGTAATGACCACCGACTTGGCACCCAGCTCGCGCACGGCGTCCACAAGGGCGCGGGCCTCATCGGGCGTAATTTGCTCGGCGATAGGCCTATCGGCAAGCAGGCACGCCTCAGTATAGTTGGGCACCGCGTAGTCTGCGCACTCCAGCAGGTGCTGCATAAGGCCAATCGTGGACTCGGGCACACCCGCATAGAGCCTGCCGTTGTCGCCCATGATGGGGTCAACGAACACCTTGGTGCCCTTTTGCGCGCGACGGTGGCAAAAGTCCGAGATGACGCGCGTCTCTTCCTCGGTCACGATAAAGCCGGTCGAGATGGCGTCGAACTCAAAGCCGAGCTCCTCCCAGATGGCGAGGCTCTGGCGCACGTACTCGGTGGTGTCGTGGATGTAGAACTTGGGATAGTTGAGCGTATCGGAAACGAGGGCCGTCGGCAGGTTGTGGATGCGATAGCCCATGTGCGACAGCACCGGCAGCATGGCGGAAAGCGCAACCTTGCCGTAACCGCACATATCGTTGATCAGCAGCAGCTGAGTGTTCTTCATGAGAGTCTCCCTTGGTTCGGGCACGGCGCGGCGGCGCCACAATGCGACTAAGTGTAGCGCAGGGAGCGCTGCGGACGGAAGTTTGCACCAAAGCCTTGACAAGGAGTGTCCCTAGGTGCCGACAGAAAAGGAACGTCCCCAAGTGCCAACAAGGGCAACGCCGCAGGTTGAGGACGGACAGCGAAAGCGTTCCTAAGCGAGCAAGGTGGCGTGAAAGAGGAGGGCATAGGCCTTGTGGCCATGCCCGACGATTGAACGCCAGATTGCCGCCTAGGAACGTTTGCAGCGTCGAGCGGTTACGGCGTTTGATAAAACGCCGTAACTTAATAAGTTTGGTACCTTGACATTGATTTCTCACGCTCCTAAATTGGTTAGGCACAAAACAATTCCACTACCTAACTAAAGAAAGGAGCAACACTAATTCATGTGCGATGAACCTCTTAACCTTTGTTCGCACGAGCCCGGCGGTGACCCGTCGCAACCGGTAGACATACCCGAAGCGGTCAGCGCCGAAGACAAACTCGCCAAGCGCATCCTGAGCGGCCTGGGTTTTTGCGGCCATTACATGCATTTTCATGGCGGAGGCGTGTCCGGCAAGGCGCCCATCATCTGCCTGCTGGCCAAGCAGCCCGGCGGCGAGATGTCGCAGCAGGAACTCGGCATGCACTTTGACCTCAAGCCGGGGTCGCTTTCCGAGATCCTGTCCAAGCTCGAGGTCAACGGCCTCATCGAGCGCAGCCGTAACCCCAAGGATCGACGGCAACTCACCATTCGCCTGACCGAAACCGGCCGGGAAAACGCCCGCATCGACCAGGCGGCCCGCATCCGCTTTAGAGAACGGGCCTTTAGTGCCCTCACTCACGACGAGCGCGAGCAGCTCGCCGAAATGCTCGATAAAATCCGCGTAACCTGGGAGGAACTGGATGATTAAAACCCTCATGGGCAGCATCCGCGACTATATGAAGGTCACCGTTGCCACGCCGTTGCTCGTGCTTGGCGAGGTGCTCTGCGAGATGCTGATTCCATTTATCACCGCCAACTTAATCGACGCCATCAAAGACGGCGCCACCGTAGCCGAGATGCTTCCCACCGCAGGCTTTTTGGTGCTCATCGCGCTAACATCGCTTGCTTTTGGCGCCGCGGCCGGCGTCACCTGCAGCCATGCAAGCTGCGGGTTCGCCAAGAACCTGCGTCACGACCTGTTCTACAAGATCCAGACGTTCAGCTTTGCCAACATCGATGAGTTCTCGAGCTCCTCGCTCGTCACGCGCCTGACCACCGATATCAACAACGTGCAGCAGGCCTTTATGATGATCATCCGTATCGCCGTGCGCGCGCCGCTGGTATTGATCTTCGCCTTTACCATGGCGTTTATCATGGGCGGCAGCGTCGCCATGGTCTACCTGGTCATCATTCCGCTGCTGGGCTTTGGACTGTTCTTTATCATCTTTAAGGTGCGCCCCATCTTCTCGCGCGTGTTCCACAAGTACGATGCCCTTAACGAGTCCGTCGAGGAAAACGTCACCGGCATGCGCGTGGTCAAGAGCTACGTGCGCGAAGACTTTGAGAAGGAGAAGTTCGCCACCGCCGCGCGCGACGTCCAGATGGACTTCACCCGCGCCGAGAAGCTGCTCGCCTTTAACAACCCCATGATGAACATCTGCGTCAACGGCGCGTTTGTCGTCATCATCTACCTGGGCTCCAAGCTCATCATCACGAGCCAGGGCACGCTGTTCGACGTGGGCCAGCTCTCCTCGATCTTTACCTATGGCTTCCAAATCCTCATGAGTCTGATGCAGCTGTCGATGATCTTTGTCATGGTGACCATGGCCGACGAATCGGCGCACCGCATCACCGAGGTGCTGGCCGCCGAGCCCACGATCGCCGATCCCGCCGAGCCCGTGCTCGAGGTCGCCGATGGCTCCATCGACTTTGACCACGTGAGCTTTAAGTATTCCGCGCATGCGAAGCGCCAGGCGCTCGACGATATCGACCTGCACATTAAGAGCGGCGAGACCATCGGCATCATCGGCGGCACCGGCTCGGCCAAGTCCACGCTTGTAAACCTCATCGCCCGCCTGTACGACGCCACCGAAGGCACCGTGCGCGTGGGCGGCGTGGATGTGCGCGACTACGACTTGGACGCCCTGCGCCACCAAGTGGCCATGGTGCTGCAGAAAAACGTGCTGTTTAGCGGCACGATTGCCGAGAACCTGCGTTGGGGCGACCCGAACGCCACCGACGAAGAGGTCCGCGAGGCGGCACATCTGGCCTGCGCCGACGAGTTTGTCGATGGCTTCCCCAAGGGCTATGACACCTGGATCGAGCAGGGCGGCTCCAATGTTTCCGGCGGTCAGAAGCAGCGCCTGTGCATTGCGCGTGCCCTGCTGCGTCGCCCCAAGATCTTGATCCTGGACGACTCCACCAGCGCCGTCGACACCAAGACCGACGCCAAGATCCGCGCAGGGCTGGCAAGCTATCTGCCCAACACGACCAAGCTCATCATCGCCCAGCGCATTAGCTCCGTGCAGGATGCAGACCGCATCATCGTCATGGAGGGCGGCCGTATCGCTCAGATCGGCAGCCATGACGAGCTACTCAAGACGAGCGAGATCTACCGCGAGACCTTCACCTCGCAAAACAAGATGTCTGCCGAGGGCGAAGAGGCCGTCGAAGCCGACACCGAGGCATCCGCAACACAAGCTCAGACCCAGGAAGGAGGCGAGGCACATGAGTAAGGCAACGACCGCCGAGCGCGCGCTCAACCGCAAGGGTGGCACCATGTCGCGCCTCATCAAGACGCTCTTTGGCTTCTACCCCGTGCTTTTGCCCCTCGTCGTCGTCGGCGTGGTGCTCTGCGCCATCATCAACTCCATCGGCGCGACCTTCCTTCAGAGCGCCCTGCAGATTATTAGCGAATCGTGGCAGTCGGGCGATTGGGAAGCTGCACAGCCCAAGATCGCACAGCTCGTGACCACCCTCGCCTGCATCTACGGCGTCGGCATCCTGTCCTCGCTGTTCTGGAACCGCGCCATGGCCATCGTCACGCAGGGCTCGCTCGAGAAGCTTCGCGAGAAGATGTTCAACCGCATGCAGGACCTGCCGATCCGCTACTTCGACACGCACCAGCGCGGCGACATCATGAGCCACTACACCAACGACATCGACACGCTGCGCCAGATGATCAGCCAGTCGCTGCCCAACCTGCTCATGACGATCATCATCATCGTCACGGTGTTCTTTATCATGCTGTACTACAGCGTGTGGATGTGCCTGGTCATCATCGCCGGCGTCGCCTTTATGACCTTTATGACCAAGCTGCTCGGCTCCAACTCCGCGCGCTTCTTCATTGCGCAGCAGACCGAGCTCGGCGTGGTCGAGGGCCATATCGAGGAGGTCATGAACGGCCAGAAGGTCGTCAAGGCGTTCTGCCACGAGTCTGCCGCCGAGGCCGATTTTGACGAGCGCAACGAAAAGCTCTTCGAGGTCTCCCAGAAGGCCAACATGTACGCCAACATCCTCATGCCCATCCTTATGAACCTGGGCAACCTGCTCTACGTGCTGGTCGCACTGGCGGGCGGCATTTTCCTGGCGCTGGGCGTGCCCAACCTGAGCATCTCGGGCATGGCGCTGTCCATCGCCGTCGTGGTGCCGTTCCTCAACATGACCAAGCAGTTCTGCGGACAGATCGGCCAGATCTCGCAGCAGATCAACGCCGTGGTCATGGGCCTCGCCGGCGCCGACCGTATCTTTGAGCTTATCGACGAGGAGCCCGAAGCCGACGAAGGCTATGTGACGCTCGTCAACGCTCAGGTGAACCCCGACACCTGGCAGCTCGAGGAGGCCGACCACCACACCGGCATGTGGGCGTGGAAACATCCGCACCGCGCAACCGGCGAGATCGAGTACGTGCCGCTGCGCGGCGACCTGGTCATGGACAACGTCGACTTTGGCTACACGCCCGACCACGAGGTGTTGCACGGCGTGTCCGTGTTTGCCAAGCCGGGCCAGAAGGTCGCGTTTGTCGGCGCCACCGGTGCCGGTAAGACGACCATCACCAACCTCATCAACCGCTTCTACGACATCGCCGACGGCAAGATCCGCTACGACGGCATCAACGTCAACAAGATCCGCAAGGCCGACCTGCGCCGCTCGCTGGGCGTCGTGCTACAGGACGTGAACCTGTTCACCGGCACTGTGATGGATAACATCCGCTACGGCAACCTGGACGCTACCGACGAGGAGTGCATCGCGGCGGCCAAGCTCGCGGGCGCGGACGACTTTATCACCCGCCTGCCCGACGGCTACGACACCATGCTCACCGGCAACGGCGCGCAGCTGTCGCAGGGCCAGCGCCAGCTGATCTCGATCGCACGCGCCGCCGTCGCCGATCCGCCGGCGATGATTCTGGACGAGGCCACGTCGAGCATTGACACCCGCACCGAGGCCATCGTGCAGGCGGGCATGGACAAGCTCATGGAGGGCCGCACGACGTTTGTCATCGCGCACCGCCTGTCCACCGTGCGCAACTCCGACGCAATCATCTGTCTGGACCACGGCCGCATCATCGAGCGCGGCAACCACGACGAGCTGATCGCCAAGCGCGGGTATTACTACCAGCTCTATACCGGAGCGTTTGAGCTGGAGTAGTTCGGCTCGCCGAGATGGCCGATTTGCCGCTCATTCGTCGGGCATGACCCTAAGGTCAATGCCCTCCTCTTTCGGGGCAAATCGACTCATCTCAGCGACCCAAACACAATGCGCCGCAACGAATAAAGCCTCCGCAGCCACACGAGCTGCGGAGGCTTTTTCATGCCGGCCGGAAACCGTATCCCACTTTTCGGGCCCAAAATGGGATGCCGTTTCCCGCTGGACCCCCTCCGGGAAACGGCATCCCATTTCAAGGGGGTAAACCGGGATGTGATTTCCCCTAACGGCACCTTTGGGAAGCCGCATCCCACTCTAGACGCACAAAACGGGATGAGCTTTCCCATGGTGATCCAAGACCAGAAGCATGTCCGATAGCGCAGCCAGGTCAAGAACAACAAGGCAAGCGTCACGCCAATTTGGACGAGCGTCTGCTGCAGTTTGAGGCTGCTGGCCCATATGGTAGAGTTAACCACCCATGAATTTCAGCACACTGCGTGCTACCTGCTCTTTTGTCATTTAGGGGAGTGAACTTGTGAATACTTCTGTCGCCAAGAAGGCCAGCCAGGCGGTGCGCCTGCTCATGATGGTGCTCACGGCAGTTCTCATCTTCTTCTTCATCAATGTTATGCTGCTCGTCTCCGATATCCAGGGCACGGCGCGTGTGGTCAACTACGCCGGCCTGGTGCGCGGTACCACGCAGCGAATCGTTAAGCTCGAGGACGCGGGCCAGCCTCAAGATGACCTGCTCAAAGCCGTGGATTCATACATCAACGGTTTGCGTTACGGAAGTGACGACCTCAACCTCGTCCGTCTCGATGACGACGAGTATCAGGCAAAGATGACCGAGCTTGCAAATTATTTTGATGAGCTTTGCGCCGAGATCATCCGCGTGCGCGAAGTCGGCTATGAGAACACCGACATCATCCCTATGAGCGAGGAGTTCTTTGGCATTTGCGACGATGCTACGCGACTCGCAGAGGACTACTCTCAGGAGAAGGCGTCGGCGCTCAACTATCTCGAGGGCTTGGTGATCATCGACATCATGGGCTTGGTGGCGACCTTTGCGGTCGAACTTGTTCGCGCGGTGCGAACTGCCGCGCTCAATCGCGAACTGCAGAGCAAAGTCTATCTCGACGAAGCCACGGGACTGCCCAACAAGAACAAGTGCGAGGAGGTCTTGGGGCAGGAGCAGCCTGTCTCCGCGGAGGCGCCCGTTGCGATGTGCGTCTTCGACCTTAACAATCTGCATACGGTCAATAACAACTTCGGCCACGAGAAAGGCGACGAATACATCCGTTCTTTTGCCCAGCAGCTGGGGCGTGTGGCGTCCGAGACGTGCTTTGTGGGTCGCGACGGCGGCGATGAGTTTATCGCGGTGCTGCGGGATACCGATCGAGCTGCCGTGGAGTCCTGTCTCGCTCGGGTTCGTGCGAACGTGAACGAGTATTCCGAGGCTCACCCCGACATGCCCATCAGCTATGCGGTGGGCTATGCGCTTTCCAGTGATTTTGACGAGCCGCCTACCATGCGCGAACTCTTTTCCCAGGCCGACAAAAACATGTACATCGACAAGAACCGCGTAAAGGCAGCCGAGGCAGCCGGGCTGCCACGCGAGGAACGCTAAACCCGTAGCAAAGGGTAGCTAATTTGGGACGGGGCTCTTTTGGCTACTTGAGAAGCTGGGCCATGGCGTTGACGAATTTTTGGACTTGGAGGGTGGGCTCGAGCGGGTAGTGCAGAAAGACCGGCACCTCGCGGCCGCACAGGAACGGTACGCCCACAAAGGCCGGGTGCACCCCCGACCATGCGCCGCAGGTGAGCACCGCGTCGCCCTTTTCCTCCGCCTCGTTAAAGAGCGCAAAGTCGAAGCTATCCACATCGATCACGTCCACGCCGCCGTCGGCCAACAGGTCGATGCGCAGGCTGTCCATGGCATCGTTGCCGTGACGCAGCACGCGCAGACGCATGCCCTCCAAGTCGGCAACCGTGATGCGATTCTTGCGCGCCAACGTACTCGTGCGCGGCAGGTCGATATAAAACGGCACGTTAACGATGCGGAGCTTTTGGCAGGCGTCGCCCCAGCGTGGGGTAGAAAAACTCGACTGCACCACATCGACCTCGCGGCCCAAGCTGCGCATGACGGTCTCGCGCTCGTCGTAGAGGTCGCTTACCGGCACAATCTCAAATCGCAGCGACGGCTCCAGATCGTGGATGCCCGTCCACATCGAAAGCGTTTGGCGCCCCGGGCACATCATCGACACACCCAGGCGCACGGCACCGCCATCGCCCGCCGCGCGTCGGGCGCGGCGCAGCGCGTCCTCGGACTGCCGCATGATCGAGCGCGCGTCATCCACCAGCAGAGCGCCCGCCGGCGTCACCTTAACACCCGAATGCGAGCGCTCGAACAACGTGATACCAAATTCGGCCTCAAATCCCGACACCTGTTTGACGAGCGCCGGGGTCGACACGCGCAATTTTGCCGCCGCACGCGAGAAGCTTCCCAGCTCCGCGGCGGCCGATATGGCCTCAAGTCGTCGATCGTACACGTCAATCTCCCGTTTTCGCGCCCGTGGCCACATGGTGCCATAGGGGGTTGTTTTCGCAGGTCACGCGCTCAATTGAGAATAAACTGCATCGCACAGTGTAAACCTACGATTAACGCCATTCTAACAAATATGCAATTCACCTGCGCAAATGCAAAGCATACGATAACCAGCAAAAACCACGTGGGTCGGTTAACGGGAGCGACCCACCGGGAGGCACAAGAAGGGAAGTTCCTATGAGCAACTGGCTTAAGCTCGAGGGCGATGTCTGCGCCGTGACTGGCGCGCTCGGCGGTATGGGCGTCGAGATTTGCCGCGAGTTCGCCCGCAACGGCGCCAACGTCGTCCTGCTCGATCTGGACGAGGAAAAGGTCAAGGCCGCTGCCGCCGACCTCGCCGCCGAGTTTGGCATCCACGCCGAGGGCTACAAGATGAACGCTACCGACGAGGCCGAGGTTCAGGCCGCCGTCGACGCCACGATCCGCGACTTCGGCCGCATCGACGTTCTCGTCAACACCGCCGGCATCCTGCGCTTCGCCGCCATGGAAGACCTGCCGCTGAGCGACTGGGAGCAGGTGCTCAACGTCAACCTCACCGGTTACTTCATCACCTCGCAGCGCTTTGGTCGCGAGATGATCAAGGCCGGCCAGGGCCGCCTGGTGCACATCTCGACCGTTGCCAGCCACTCCCCCGAGACGTTCTCGGGCGTGTACAGCTCCACCAAGGCGGGCGTCAACATGATGTCCAAGATGCTCGCCGCCGAGTGGGGCCCCTACGGCGTCCGCTCCAACTGCGTCGAGCCTTGCTTCGTTAAGACCCCGATGTCGGCCAACTTCTACGCCGACCCCGAGGTCGAAAAGAGCCGCAGCCGTCTGATCGCCACGCGCCGCATCGGCGAGGTCAGCGATATCGCCAACGCCGTCATGTTCCTGGCGTCCAAGCGCTCGGACTTTACCACCGGCGACGCCATCAAAGTCGACGGTGGCTTCTCCAATATGATGGGCGACCTCACCGCCAAGCCCGGCGGCCGTCGCGCCTATGCCGACAACTACCTCAAGAACAAGGGTGTCGAGCTTTGGTCCGATGAGTCCGGCGTCGCCAAGCCGACTGACCAGTAAACCAACCTAACAGGGAGGTCCGCGAATACGCCCGCTCCTCCCCCGTATCGATCAGAAAGAGTCCAATGGCTTCCACCAACTCCAACAAGGGTCGCGCCGTCGTGCTTTCCGCCGCGTGCGTCACCATGTTCTTCATCAGCTCAATCGCGCTGTACTCCGTCGTGAGCAAGAACCTGCTCGCCGTCTACCCCGAGTGGTCCAGCGCCCTTACCTGGGCGTTCCCGGTCTTTCAGACCATCATGGCCGTGACGGGCATCTTCGCCGGCCGCATCTCCGATAAGATCGGCCCGCGCAACGTCGTGATCGCCGCCGCTGTGTGCTACGGCCTGGGCTGGTTCATGTCCGGCACCGTCACCGAGCCGTGGCAGTTCTACCTGTGGTTCTCGCTCGTCGCCGCCATCGGCAACGGCCTGGGCTACAACCCGGCACTCACCACCGGTCAAAAGTGGTTCATCGACAAAAAGGGCCTTGCCTCCGGCATCACCCTGGCCGCTTCGACCGCCGGCCCCGCCGTGCTCTCCCCGGTGCTCGCCTCGTTGCTCATCCCGAGCCTGGGCATCTTTGGCGCCCTTAAGGCGCTCGGCGTCATCTTCTTTGTGACGATTGCTGCCTCCGCCCTGTTCCTGAAGGCCCCCGAGGCCGGTTGGCTGCCCGAGGGCTTCGAGGCCCCCAAGGGCGGCGCGCACGCCGGCACCTTCGGCGACCTCACCCCGGGCGAGATGGTCAAGACCCCGCGCTTCTGGGTCCTCATCGTCACTTTCGCCTTTGCCGCCACCGCGGGCACCCTGCTCGTGGGCAAGGTTGCCTCCATCGCCGCCGTCCAGCTCTTCGCCGACCCCACGAGCGCCGCGGCCGTCGCCCTCGGCGGTGTGGTGGTCTCCGTCAACACCTGCGCCAACCTGGTCGGCCGCCTGTCCTTTGGCCAGATCATCGACAAGCTCGGCGCCTATAAGTCGCTGCTCATCAGCCTTGTCGTCACCATCGTCGCCCTCGTCATCATGTCGATGAGCTTTACGCAGAGCATGTTCTTTGTGGCGCTCGCCCTGCTCGGCTTTAGCTTTGGCGCTCTGCTCGTCATCTACCCGCCGCTCACCGGTGGCGCCTTTGGCACCAGCAACATCGGCGTCAACTACGGCATCATGTTTTTGGGCTACGCCGCTTCCACCTGGATCAGCCAGCCCATCACCGCCGTGCTGTATCACGCCGAGGCCGGCAGCGCCGCCTACCAGCAGTCCTTCTACGGCGCTATTGTGATCGCCGCCATCGCCGTCGTGCTCACCGTCTACATGATGGTCTCCGACAGCAAGAAGAAGTCCGCCTAGTTTTACCGATGCGACGAAGGGACAGCCCCTTTGTCGCATTCCACCGGTCACCGGTATTAAGGAGTCGAAATGTCTGAGCTCAACCCCGTCCGCATTGCCGTTATCGGCGCCGGCGCCATGGGCCGCAACCACATCCGCTTTGTCACCGAGGAGCCCGAGGCCGAGCTCGTCGCCATCGCCGACGCCTTTGAGGGCGCCCGCGCCACGGCCGAGGCCGCCGGCGTGCCGTTTTACACCGATCCCGCCCAGATGATGGACGAGATCAAGCCCGAGGCCGTCATTATCGCTACCCCCAACGACCTGCACCTAGGCGTTGCTCGCGAGGCTGTGAAGCGCAACATCGTGCCGCTGGTCGAAAAGCCGATCTCCAACGATCTCGAGGATGCCCAGGCCTTCGCCGCCGAGGCCGAAACCGCCGGCGTGCCCGTGCTCGTGGGTCAGCACCGTCGCCACAACCCCTTCGTCAACAAGGCCAAGGAGATCATCGAGTCCGGCGAGCTGGGCAAGCTCACCGTGTCGAGCTTCCACTACATGATCTATAAGAATGACGAGTATTTCGATGTCGAGTGGCGCCGCAAGAAGGGTGCCGGCCCGATCCTGGTCAACCTGGTGCACGACGTCGACCTGCTCCGCTACCTGCTGGGCGAGCCCGTTGCCGTCCAGGGCATGCAGTCCAGCGCCGCCCGCGGTTTTGAGACCGAGGACTCCGCCGTGGTCAACGTCCGTTTTGCCGACGGCGCGCTCGCGAGCATGACCATCTCTGACGCCACCGCCAGCCCCTGGAACTGGGAGGCGACCGCTCGCGAGGATCCGCAGTACCGCCCCTTCGACGCCGACGCCTACTTTATCGGCGGCACCAAGGGCGCCCTTTCGCTGCCCCGCCTGCACCAGTTCTCCTACGACGGCGCCTCTAACTGGCACAAGCCGCTGCAGATGGAGATTCCGGCCGTCGACCCGGCACTGCCGCACAAGATGCAGCTCAAGCACTTTGTGAAGGTTGTCCGCCGCGAGGTCGAGCCCGTCGTGACCCCCGCCGATAACGTCAAGACGCTCACGCTTCTCAACGCCATCAAGGAGGCCGCCGAGACCGGCCAGCTCGTTGAGCTGTAATGCCTTAAGAGCGGGCCGCGGCAAACTCCCCGCCGAGCGCCTCGGCCCGCCACCAACAAGCCCCTCTTCTTTGCCCCGCGAGCAGCCTCCTGCCCGCGGGGCATTTTGCTACTTCGCTGACGATTTTTCTGAGACGGGGGGGCTTTTTGCACCTCAGCTTGATTCGCTCGCCATGAAATGTGCCTATCTACTACGTTCAACCGATCACCCTCAACCATGCCAAATTTCCCGGAATAAAAACCGCAGGTAGACGGGTTGCGCATTTTCGGAAAACCGGGGGATGGTCGACCCACACGGTTCAAACGTAGTAGATAGGCCGCTTTCGTGCTTCCGCGCCAAAACAGTCTTTTTTGAGCGAAGTGGCAGGTGGTATCCTTGGTAGCTCTGTGCTGCAAACGCACCTTTACCGCAAGGAGTTCCATGGATCTTATCGCCCAGCTCGCCCACGAGCTCAACCTTAAGGCCGCCAACATCGAGGCGGCCGTCAAGCTCATCGACGAAGGCAACACCATCCCCTTTATCTCGCGCTACCGCAAGGAAGCCACGGGCGGCATGGATGACGTCGCCCTGCGCGCCCTCGACGAGCGCCTGTCATACCTGCGCAATCTTGAGCAGCGTAAAGAGGACGTCATTCTGCTCATCGACGCCCAGGGCAAGCTCACGCCCGAACTCGAGCAGCAGATTCGCGAGGCCACACAACTCCAGCGTGTCGAGGACCTCTACAAGCCCTACCGCAAAAAGCGCATGACCCGCGCGCAGAAGGCCCGCGAGGCAGGCCTGGAGCCGCTCGCCAACATGATCATCATGCAGGCCTCGGCCAAGGGCAGCGCGCTCGACGCCGCCGCGGCATACATCAACGAGGAAGCCGGCTTCGGCACGTCCGAGAAGGCGCTTGCCGGCGCCGCTGACATCGTGGCCGAGACGGTAGCCGAAGACCCCGAGAACGTCGCCGACCTGCGCGCCTTTACGCAAAACACCGCCGACATCGTCGTCGAGGCCACCGACCCCGCCGAGAAGACTCCCTACGAGCCGTACTACAGCTATGACGAGCCACTGCGCCGTATACCCAACCACCGCGTGCTGGCTATCGACCGCGGTGAGCGCGAGGGCAAGCTCCGCGTGCGCGTGAACGTCGACGGCGCCGCCGCCACGGCGCGCCTCGGCAGCCGTTGGCCCCGTCGCCAGGGCGTGTTCGCGCCCGTCTTCGATGCCGCTATTGCTGACGGCTACAAGCGCCTCATGGCTCCCTCGCTGGAGCGCGAGGCCCGCGCCAAGCTCACCGTCCGCGCGCAGACCGAGGCCATCAACGTCTTTGCTAAGAATCTTGAGGGCCTGCTCTCGGCCCGCCCCGTCCGCGGCGCCCGCGTGCTCGCGCTCGATCCGGGCTACCGCACCGGCTGCAAGGTCGCCGTCATGGACGAGACCGGAAAGCTGCTCGACCACGGCGTGGTCTACCCTACCAAGCCACGCCACGACGTCGCCGGCACCAAGCGCGAGCTCGCTCGCCTCGTCAAGAAGGATGGCGTCAACACCATCGTCATCGGCAATGGCACCGCTAGCCGCGAGACCGAGGAAGTCGTCTCGGAGTTCATCGCCGAGCAGGCGCCCGGCCTTCGATACACCATCGTCAACGAAGCCGGCGCGTCGGTGTACTCCGCCTCCGAGCTCGCAAGTCAGGAGTATCCCGACCTGGATGTCACCGTGCGCGGCGCCATGAGCCTGGGCCGCCGCCTGCAGGACCCGTTGGCAGAGCTCGTCAAGATTCCGCCCCAGTCCATCGGCGTCGGCCAGTACCAGCACGACCTTGACCAGGCCGAGCTCTCGCGAACCCTAGGCCACGTGGTGGAGGACGTCGTCAACCGCGTGGGCGTCGACGTAAACACCGCGAGCGCGAGCCTGCTGGGATACGTATCGGGCATCACGCCGAGCGTGGCCAAGAACATCGTGGCCTACCGCGAGGAAAACGGCGCCTTTACCGATCGTCGCCAGCTTAAGAAGGTCCCCAAGCTAGGACCCAAGGCATATCTCAACGCCGCGGGCTTTTTGCGCATCAGCGGCGGCAAGAACCCGCTCGACGCGACGAGCGTCCACCCCGAGAGCTACGAGGTAGCCACGGCCGTCCTGGAGCGCGCCGGCGTTGCGGCAAGCGAGCTCAGCCGTGGCGGCGTGCCCGATATCGAGCGCCGCCTGGGCAGCATCTCGACGCTGGCAAGCGACCTGGACTGCGGCACCCTGACGCTCATCGACATCGTCAACGAGCTCAAGAAGCCCGGCCGCGACCCGCGCGACGACGCGCCCGAGGTGGTCTTTAGCCGCTCGGCACTTTCCATCGACGACCTGGAACCCGGCATGGAGCTCAAGGGCACGGTGCGCAACGTCGTCGACTTTGGCGCCTTTGTCGACGTGGGCGTGCACCAGGACGGCCTCGTGCACATCTCCAAGCTGGCCAACCGCTTTATCAAGCACCCGAGCGACGTCGTGCGCGTCGGCGACACGGTCAAAGTGTGGGTCGAGAAGGTCGATCGCGACCGCAAGAAGATCTCGCTCACCATGGTGCAGGGAAAGTAAACCGCCAAAGCAAGGGTACCCCCTCTCGCGACGTGCAAAATCGCGAGTATTCTGCAAATTCCACCGTTCCGGATGCCCCTCAGAGACGAAAAAGTAAGAAACAGCCCCCGTTTTAGCGTTTTTAGAGACAAAACGGGGGCTGTTCCGTGCTTCAGCTAGCTGGTAAAAGCCTTTACCTTGCTGAATACTCTCAATTTTGCACGGCGCAGGCAGGGGTACCTTTGTCCACGGCAGAATATGGAAGCCAATCACCAACCTACCGGCAAGTTCGTGTCGGCAGCCCCGGCCTTTCCTTTGCCTAGCGCGACCCTCGCGAAGCGCGTGAGCGATAGGGAAAGGAAAAGCCGGGGCGAACAACCCGCGATGTAGCCAGCGTTCGCGTTACGGCAGGATGTGGAATCCGAGCGAGGCGATATCCTTGGCAAAGCCGCGGACGGTGTCGAGCGAGACCTCGTACGGATCGCGGCCGATGTTCTTGCGCTTGGCCAGGATGCTGTTGGGCACCGTAATGATCTGGCAACCGCATCCTTCCGCCTGGTAAATATTGATAAGCTCACGCGTGGACGCCCACAGGACCTCGCAGTTGGGCTTGGCGGCGGCCTTCTTGACCGACTCCGTCATAAACGGAATGGGGTCGACGCCGGTGTCGGCGATGCGGCCGGCAAAGAGCGAGATGATGGACGGCGTCTCGGCGTCAACGGCCTCGACCATCTCGTCGACCTGCGTAGGCGTAAAGATGGTAGTGATGTTGACCTTGATGCCATCGGCCGAAAGCTTGCGGACCAGCTCGGCGGTGGACTCGCCCTTGGTAGTCACGCACGGAATCTTGACATAGACGTTATCTGCCCAGGTAGCGATCTCGCGGGCCTCGACCTCCGTGGTCTCGACGTCGTCGGCAAAGACCTCAAACGACACGGACACATCGGTGATGCGGGTCAGGACCTCCTTGGCAAACGCGCGGTAATCCGTCACGCCGCCCTTCTTCATAAGGGACGGGTTGGTCGTGAAACCCTGAACGTTGCCGTTCTCGTACATGTCGAGCATGCCCTCGAGGTTTGCACCGTCAGCGAACACCTTGATTGCCATCTGCCTGATTCCTTTCGTTTGCACAAGGCCGGTAAACTGCTAAACACTTTACCTACGTTTATCAAGGCGTGAGCTGCGGTTTTTTATCTTCTCGGCGAACGGTTTTGCAGTTTTACCATTTTTATATCGGCACCCCAGCGGCAAAACGTTTTTGCTGATCATCGCGGTTGATTCCGTTCGCGGCGCAGAGACAGCACTTCACCGGTGCGTTTTCACAACCACTCCAAAACAAAAAGCGGTGACGCCTCATTTGAGACGTCACCGCTTCCGTGTAGGAGCCGGTTATCGGAGCTCCGCCCGATTAGGGCTTAACGTATGCCTGGATTACTCTTCCTCAACGTGATTGATCACAGCGCCCTTGGTGTGGATAAAGTTGGGGACGAAGGCGACGATCAGAAGGACAGCGAGAATCGCGTAGACACCGGTGGTACCGAAGGCCTCGGCAGCGCGGCCAAGCGTAATACCAATGACGGAGAAATCGAAGTCGCCGAACGTAGTGTTCTTGAAGCCAAAGACGTCAAGAACGGGAAGGAGCAGGGCCGGGGCGAAGGTGATGAGCAGGCCGTTGACGAAAGCGCCAAGAGCTGCGCCCTTGCGACCGCCGGTAGCATTGCCGTAGATGCCTGCGGTAGCACCGCAGAAGAAGTGGGGAACCATGCCCGGGATGATGAAGATGCCCAGGGTAGCGCCCACGATGAACATACCGACCACGCCACCGATAAAGGAAGCGACAAAGCCGAGGATGACGGCGGTGGGAGCATAGGGGAAGAATACGGCGCAGTCGACGGCGGGGATGGCACCGGGGATCAGCTTGTTGGAGATGCCCTGGAAAGCCGGGACCAGGTCGGCAAGGATCATACGAACGCCGTTATAGACGATGGTGACACCAACGGCGAAAGACAGAGCGCAGGTCAGGGCATAGACAATCACGTTGTCGCCGCCAGCGGTCTTGGTAACGACCGCAGGATCTGCGATGTAAGCGGCGAAAGCGGTAACCAGGTAGAAGAAGGCCATGGTAAGAGCCGTGGAGATGGTAGTGTCGCGCAGGAAGGCGAACTTCTCGGGAACCTCGATCTTCTCGGTGCTGTTCTCCTCGGCGTCCTTAGCAAAAAGCGTACCGACTGCAGCGGAGATGTAATAGGCGAGTGAACCGAAGTGGCCCATGGCGATTTCATCGCCATCGGTAACCTTCTCGGTGAAACGCTGACCAACGGCGGGAAGCATAGCGCTCACGAGGCCCAGGAACATACCGCCCACGATGACAAGCTGGACATCCTGGAAGCCAGATGCCTGCAGAACGGCAGACAGCAGGCAGGCCATAAACATGCTGTGGTGGCCCGTCAGGAAGATGTACTTAAACTTGGTAAAGCGGGCAATGATAATGTTCACGACATAGCCGAGAATCAGGATCATCATGGTCTGAACGCCGAGGACGCTCTGAGCCATCGAAACGACGACCTCGTTGTTGGGCACGACGCCGGTGATGTGGAAACCGGTCTCGATGAAGGTGCCCAGCGGAGCAAGGTTCTCCTGAACAACAGCGGCGCCGGCAGACAGCATGATGTAACCAAGAATGGGCTTCAGGGTGCCCGTCATCACCTTGTGGGCAGGACGCTTAAGCGCGACAAGGCCCACAAAGGCAAATAGACCCATAATCCACGCTGGCTTGGTCAGAATCGATTGGATAAACTCAAGTATGGGAAGGATGGCTTGCATCTGCGCTTCCTTTCTCTCTAACGTGGGCGCGTTTCCCTCTTCCACAGGGAACCGCCCTTTTTTGTGCCGCTTTAGGCGTTAGCGGCGGCCGCTTTGATTGCCTCGAGGGCGTCTTCGCGGATCTTCTTCTTGTTCACATAGCTGCGAACGATCACAACGTTGCCGTGGAGCTCGGGGGCGAGTTCCTTAACGGTGATGAACAGATCCGGATTTGCGGAAGAAGCACCGTTCAGGTCCATAGACTCAACGTCGGCCTTGATGCCCTCCTCCTCGCAAAGCTCCTCGACTTTGCCAGCGAGCATCAGGCTGGACCCGATGCCGTTTCCGCATACGGTGATGATATGCATGGCAACCTTCCTCTCCTACACGTGACGGTTTTCCGTCTATCCAAAAGCGGCGACGCATCGCCGTGCCATTAAGGCCTAAAAGAATGAACGCATGGTCTCCAAAACCTGCTCGGGCGTATCGCATGCGCTGAGCTTGGCAACGCAGTCCTCGTCCTCGAACATCTGCGAAAGCTCCGCCAAGCAGCCAAGATGAGCCTTGGGGTCGGGTGCGCAAATACCCACGAGCACGTGAACCGGATCGAAATCCTCGTGTCCAAACGCAATGGCAGGATCAAGCGTGACGATACAGATCCCCGCTTCACTCACATTGCCATCTGCCTGAGCGTGGGGCATGGCGATGCCCTCTTCCAAGACCATATAGGGGCCGAATTTGTGAACCGATGAAATCATGGCATCGACATAGCTCTGATCGCATTTGCCAGCGTCTACGAGCAACTTACCGCATGCCCTGATCGCTTCCTCCCAGTCGGAGGCCTCGACGTGGCAGGCAACAAGCTCGGGCTTAAGAAGATCGGTCAGCATGCTCGTCCCCTACTCCTCGGGCAGGATATGAAAACCAAGCGCCTGAATGTCGCGGGCAAAGCCTTTGACCGTATCAAGCGAGTACTCAAGCAAATCTTTCCCGAAATTCTTGCGCTTGGCAAGAAGGGCATTGGGGACCGTAATAATCTGGCATCCAACGGACTCCGCCTGGAAGATATTGAGGACCTCGCGCGTAGACGCCCAGAGAACCTCGGCAGCAGGCTTAACGGCAGCTTTCTTTACGGACTCCGCCATGAGGGGCAGCGGATCGACGCCGGTATCGGCAATGCGACCGGCAAAGATGGACAGAATAGAGGGGGTCTCGGCAGAGACGGCATCGACGAACTCGTCGACCTGCTCGGGCGTGAAGATAGTGGTGACATTCACCTTGATGCCGTCGGCAGAAAGGCGCTTGACCAGCGCGGCAGTGGACTCGCCCTTGGTGTTGAGCGCCGGGATCTTAACATAGACGTTGTCTGCCCAGGTTGCGATCTCGCGAGCCTCGGCTTCCATACCCGCCTCGTCGTCGGCGAATACCTCAAAAGAAACCGGCACATCGGTAATGTGCTCAAGAACCGTCTTGGCAAAAGCGCGGTAGTCAGTCACGCCACCGGCCTTCATAAGGGAAGGATTGGTCGTGAAGCCCTGAACGTTGCCATTGTCATGCATGTCAAGCATGCCTTCGAGGTTAGCGCCGTCGGCAAACACCTTAATCGCCATGTTCGGTCCTTTCTCATCTAGCACTATTGCTATCGAAAGCCTTCTTCTTTGTTTCAAAAGCTTTTCGGCTTTCTTTTATAAACTATTTCAAAAGCTATCGAAAGCTCAATTGTCAACTTTCCGTGAACGGTCAAATATCGGGCGTGAACGTACTTCTTTTGGGCGGCATCTTCAGAATGAGACTCTTTATAGCCCGTCTACGTGCGAATTATCTGCTACGCATGCATTTGTGACATGCCATTCCGTTCTTTTGATTCATTCGAATTCGCCTTGTTCTTTTCATATCGATACGTTATATTTCGATTACGAAAGGCGCATCTTTTACCTTTTGTTCAAAAGGAGCGGCATATGGCATCTACTTCAGACCTTTCACCGGCCGAGCGTCAGCGATTTATCATGAATTGGCTGGCCGAAAAGCCAAATATCTCGGTATCCGACATCGTTCGCCGTTTTTCGGTTTCGGAAGTCACCGCACGACACGACCTCATCTCGCTGGAATCCGAAGGCAAGCTGCGTCGCGTACGCGGCGGAGCGGTATCGCTTTCTCGCTCCAACGCAATCTCGTATCCCGAGGAGCGCATCAATGTCCAAGTCGAGGCCAAGGAGGCCATCGCCGCAACCGCAGCAACTCTTGTTGATGATGGCGATGTTCTGGTAATTGATATCGGCACCACAGGCTTTTACTTCGCTAAGGCCCTCATGGACAAGCGTGAGATCACCATTATCACCGGCGATCTTGCAATCGCGAACTACGCCAGCTTCAATCTCCCCAATGCTTCGGTAGTGCTGCTGGGCGGCTCTGTGCGCAAGGGCCACCTCTATCTCGCGGGCGCACTAACGCTCGACTGCATGAGCAAACTACATGCCGACAAGGCGTTTGTCAGTGCCGACGGATTCCACCCCGACCATGGTTTTACCGTCGAGCACGACTTCTCGGCCATGATCAAGCATATGTACCTGACCAACTCAAACCAGGGCTACATGATGGTTGACCAGGGAAAATTCAACAAGACCAGTTTTTATCAGTCCGCGCAGATCGATGACCTCGATGGCATCATCGTTGATGGAGACGACGAGGGCATCATGACGGCGGCGATCGAGAGCAGCCGCAGTCATCCCAAGCTCTATATTGCAAAATAGCTCAAATGGCCGGGTCGCCCCCACTGCGGGCGACCCGGCCATTTATTAAATCAACCCAAAGTGGCGCATCGCTGTGACGGTGCCATCGTGTGCGACATCGTCGGTCACGTAGTCGGCGAGCGCCTTGACCTCGGGCATGGCGTTGCCCATGGCGACAGCCGTCTCGACCGCAGCGAGCATGCCCAGATCGTTGCCCGAATCGCCAAAGCCAAAGGTGCGCGCATTTCCCTCGCGGCCCAGATACTCCAGCGCTCGCGCCACACCCACGCCTTTGTCAATACCCTTGGGGCTCAGCTCGCGATTCTGGCCACCGGTATTGCACAGCTCAAAGTTGCGGTCGATAAAGCCATCGTCGTTGGCCACGCGAGCCAAGCCGGGCGCGTTAAGGCACACCTTGCCCACGCGCAGACGACCGTCGATGCGCATTTCCTCGGCGCTGTGCACCGCAGCAGTGCCGATCAAAGACGACTGCTCAACGCCCGCGGGTTCCAGGGCAAAAGTAGCCACGTTGGTCTCGAAAAAGGCTTCAATCCCTGCCGCGGCCATACGGCGTGCAAGCTCCTCAATAACGTCCTCGTCAAAGCAGTCCTCATGCACCACGCAGCCCTCGACCTCGAGCGTCGCTCCCGCCATGGCAACGACACCCGCCGGGTTCAGCGCGCGCAGGCCATCGGCAATCAGCCACAAGGGACGACCCGTGCAGATAAATGCATGGTGTCCCGCGTCGCGCAGACGATGAAACGCCTCGACGACCGCCTGCGAGGGGTGAACCGCCGAAAAGTCCTTGTCGGTCATGTTGTCGGGATCGAACGACGTCAGCGTGCCGTCCACGTCAAAAAAGAGCACGGCGGAATCGGGGCACGCATCAATCATATGGGTTCCTTTCGGGGGCGAGAGTAAACGAAGTATCCATCATATAATGGAGCGACGCAACCAGAGAGGTCACCCATGGAATTTTACGCAAGCTGCCCCGAGGGCTTTGAGTCCGCACTCGCCGATGAGCTTAAACGCCTCGGGCTTTCGCATGTTCGCCGGCTGAAGGGCCGCGCTACATTTGAGGGCGAGCTCGAAGAAGGCTACCGCGCCTGTCTGTGGTCGCGCCTGGCGAGCCGTGTGTTCGTGGTACTCGGGCGCTTTGAGGCGCAGGATGCCGATGAACTGTACGATAGCGTTTACGACATCGCCTGGGAGACCATCATCCGCCCCGGCGCCACCATCGCCATCACCGCCCGCGGCGTGACCGAGCAGCTGCGCAACACGCGCTTCTCGGCCCTGCGCGCCAAAGACGCGCTGTGCGACCGTCTGGCCGAGACCACGGGCCGTCGCGCCGACGTCGATGCCGCCGACCCCGATGTTCACCTGTTGCTTTCGCTGCGTCAGCGCCGCGCGAGCATCAGCCTGGACCTTTCGGGCGACCCGCTGTTCAAGCGTCTGCCGCCCGCTGCGACTCGTGCCGGCGAGGGCGCACACGTGTTGCGCCCCGACTACGCCGCCCTGGTGCTGGCGCAGGTCGGCTGGACCGCACTATGCGAGCGCGAGCTGACGGCCGACGATTACGAAAACGAAGCCCTTCCCACGCTGATCGATGCCTCGTGCGCCGGCGGCGGTCTGCTGCTGGAGGCCGTGAACATTCTGACCGACCGCGCCCCGGGCGCCGCACGCGAGCGCTGGGGCTTTGAGGGCTGGCAGCTGCACGACGCTGTCCTGTGGGAGCAGCTGCTTGCCGAGGCGCGCGAGCGCGAGGCGGCAGCGCGCGAGCGCCAGGCGCGCATCGTGGCCGTAGACATCGACCCCGCCGCCCGCAAGACTGCCGAGCGCATGGTCAAGTGCGCCGGCTACAAGCGTTTTGTCGACTTTTGTGCCGCCAAGCCCGCCACCGTGCTGGACCATGCGGGCGCCGTCGCCGGTGCCGCCCTGGTCGCGGACACGACCGAGACCCCGCTTTCGCTCATGCACGATGCCATGACGCTCATCGGCGAGCTGCGCCGCGCCCCCGAGCTCGCTTCGGCGCCGGTCGCCGCTCTCACCCGCGACGGCTTGCTGGCCCGCGCGCTCCACGCCGAGCCCGAGCGCTCGATCGCCGTCATGCCCAATAACGAGGAGGCGGCTCTTGAGGTTTGGCCCTCACTCGACCACGCCGCTGCAGCGTTTGAGGCTGCGACCAGCGCGGATGCCGAGGCCGAGGTTGCGGATGCCAACGAAGCCAACGACGAAGCCGCCGCTTCCTCCATGCCCGAACCTGCCGCCACGCTCGACCTGGGCGACGGCAAACCGCTGCCCGTGCTCATCCCCGAGTCCGAGCAGTTCGCCAACCGCCTGCGCAAGAATGCCCGTCTGCGCCGCAAGTGGGCCAAGCGCGAGGGCGTGAGCTGCTACCGCGTCTACGATGCCGACCTACCCGACTACTCCGCCGCCATCGACCTGTACGAGGGCTGCCCGCAGACGCCGGGCCGCTGGCTCGTCATTGCCGAATACGCCGCGCCCAAGACCATCGACCCCGCGCTGGCCCAGGCCCGTATGCTCGACATTCTGGCCATCGCGCCGCGTATCCTTGATGTTCCGGCCGAGCATGTGCACGCCAAGGCCCGCATGCGTTCGCGCGGCGGCTCGCAGTACGGCAAACAGGGCGCCGGCAAGGGCGCATCGGGCGAGCGCGCCAATATCGCACGCCGCCGTCTGCCGCTCATCGAAGAGGGCGGACTCACCTTCGCCGTCAACTTTGACGACTACCTGGACGTCGGTATCTTCCTGGATCACCGCGTCACGCGCAACCTGGTGCGCGAGCACGCCAAGCAGGCGCGCCGCTTCCTCAACCTGTTTGCCTACACCGGCACCGCCACCTGCTACGCGGCCGATGGCGGCGTCGAGGAAACCGTGACGGTCGACCTCTCCAACACCTATCTGGACTGGGCCGAGCGCAATATGCGCCAGAACGGCTTTGTTGGTCCGCAGCATCATTTTGTGCGCGACGACGTGCTCGCCTGGATTCGCGACCAGCGCCAGACGCGCAACCGCTGGGACCTGATCTTTGTCGACCCGCCCACGTTTTCGAACTCGTCAAAGATGGGCCGCCGTACCTGGGATGTCCAGCGCGACCATGTTGAGCTGTTGGTCGGCGTATCGCGCCTGCTCGCACAGGGCGGCCACGCCATCTTTAGCTGCAACCTGCGCGGCTTCCGCCCCGAGACGCGCAAGCTCGCGCGCGCGGGCGTCGTGCTGGAGGACATTACGACGCAGACCATTCCCGAGGACTTCGCGCGCAACCAGAAGGTGCACCACTGCTATATCGTGCGCCGCCTGCCCATCGAGGACGCCATGGCCGAGGTCGGCTTTAGCGCCGAGGAGATTGCCGAGCGAACCGAGGAGCTGCGCAACCCCGAGGCCCGCAAGCCTCGCGCGGCAGCGCCCGCGCACGCGCAGGCCGGAGACCGAGGGCCGCGCGGCGACGGCAAACCCTCCCCCGCCGGCAAGCCCAAAAAGAAGAAGTTCTACGCCAGCAAACCCAGGGGCAAATAAACAAAGTTGCGGTGGAATATGGACTGTTTGGCCGCCAAATAGGCCATTTCCGTCCGTATTTCACCGCAACTCATATTGGGACGGTGGTTGGCGATCTAGCCTTGGGTGACCAATCGGTAACCGATGCCCACGTGTGTTTGGATGTAGCGCGGATGCGCGGGGTCGGACTCGATCTTCTTGCGCAGCGTGCCCATAAAGACACGCAGGCTCGCCAGGTCGCTCTTAGTTGCCGTGCCCCAAATCTCGTGCAGGATAAACTGGTGCGTTAGTACCTTGTCGGCGTTATGTGCCAGCAGGCACAAGAGCTTGTACTCAATCGGCGTCAGATGCAGCTCCTCGCCATCCATCGTGGCAATGCCGGCATCAAAGTCGATATGCAGCTCACCGGTATCGAACGAGCCCTCGGAGGCAACACCACCCGTTTGCGCATACGAAAGGCGCCTGAGCGTCGTGCGAATGCGTGCAAGCAGTTCCTCGACCGAAAACGGCTTGGTCAGGTAGTCATCGGCGCCGGCATCGAGCGCGCGAATCTTGTCCGCGTCCTCGCTGCGCGCCGAGACCACGATGATCGGCATGCCCGACCATGCGCGCACCGACTCCACCACCTTGACGCCGTCCATATCGGGCAGGCCCAGATCGAGCAGCACGATGCTCGGTGCCTGCGATGAGGCGGCGGCGATGGCGGCATGGGCGGTCTCCACGGCCATATGACGCAAGCCGTGCGCCTCGAGCGCGGCAACAATAAGGTTGCGGACGGCGGGATCGTCCTCAACGACCAGGATGAGCGATTTTACGGCAGAGTTCGGCACAGCGCTACTCCTTATCAAACGAAACGTCGGCGACGGGAAGCTCAATCGTAAAGACCGAGCCGTGCGGGTCCGCCGCGGCAACCTCTATGCTACCGCCATGCGCCAGCGCAATGGAGCGGCAGAGCGAAAGACCCAGGCCCACGCTGCGATGGCTGTCGGCAAGACCGTGGTTGGCGGTGTAGAACGACTCAAAGATTCGCTCGCGGTCCTCGGGCGCAATGCCCGGGCCGTCATCGGCCACCGAGCACGCCACGCGTCCATCGTCGACGCTAATCGAAATCATGATATGCGAGCCTGCGGGCGTATAGGTGATGGCGTTGTTCACCAGATTGACCACCAGCTGCACCATCAGGCGCGCATCGACGTTGACGAGCGCCGGCTCATCGCACGCCACCACCTTAAGGTCGTGCTCGCGCACGGCAGGGTTCACGTGGCGCAGCGCCTCCTCCACGATATCGTCCATGAGCTCGAGCGTGGTCGACAGACGCATACCGCCGCCCTCGAGCTTGGTGATGGCGAGCAGGTTCTCGACGGTGGCGTTGAGCCATTGCGCATCCGAGCGAATGGACAGGAGCAGGCCGCGGCGCGTCTGGGCGTCGAGCACGGCGGTGCCGGTCGAGCCCTGGTCGAGCAGCACATCGGCATTGCCCGAAATACTGGTGAGCGGCGTGCGCAGGTCATGCGAGATGGAGCGCAGCAGGTTGGCGCGCAGCTGCTCATTTTTGGCAAGCACCGCCGCCTCCTCGCGGGCCTCCATGGCGCGGGCGCGATCGAGCGCCAGCTCGCCTTCGCTCACGATGGCATCGGCAAGCGTCCGCTCCTCGTGCGTCAGCACGTCGGGCTCGGCAACGATAGCCAGCACGCCCACCACCGAGGTGGGGTCGCCCGAGCGCACGAAGCCGTCGCCTGTGCGAACCGTCAGGTAGATGCCATAAAACGCCGAGCCGCCATAGGTGGCATCGAGCGGCGTTCCCACATAGGCGGACGCCGAGAGCCGCGGCGGCATCTGCGGCGCCAGCTCGTGCACCGGGGCGGCATCGCCCACGGCTGTGTACGTCGCACGCGGCAGCAGGTCATCGCCCTCGGCGTCGGCGCTGTACCACACGACCGGACAGCCCGAAAGACGCGCCAGCTGCGTGGCCATGGCGTGAACGATCTGCTGCTGATCGGCGCACCGCTGCAACATGCGATTGGTCTCGAGCACCATATGCGTGCGGCGGTCGCTAGCGGCAGCCTGTGCCAAGGCGCGGCGCAGGGCCAACGCAATCGAGCTCGACACAAGCGAGACCACGAACATGATGAAGAACATGCCGGGATAGCCGCGGTCGATAAGCGACAGCGAGTAGCGCGGGTCGACAAACAAAAAGTTGTAGAGCGCCACGGCGGCAGCCGAGCTCAACAAGCAATACAGGCGACTCCAGGTAAAGAATGCGCACAGCTGAACGGCGAACACATAGACGATCATGATGCTCGGCGCGAGACCCGGATGGTCGAGCAGCGCGCCCACAATCGTCGCCGCGACCAGCAGCCCCACCGATACGCAGGCGTCATACAGAGGAGTGCGGCGCGTCAGCGTTGTGCGCCGCCACCAAAAGCTATCGGCAATATCGCCGTCCGTACGGACGTCCATCAGCGTCCCGCCCCTCTCTCAAAAACAAAAACCACCACAAAGGGGACAGGCACCTTTGTGGTGGTTTCCCTTGTGGTGGTTCCAAGTGTAAAGCCTTTGCAACCTGCGGTCGTTAGACAAACAGCACGTGCGCGAGCAGTGCGCACACGCACGCCGCGACAAGCACCGTCACCACGATCGAAATCACGCGGTCGGCCATGTCCATGTTGGCCCGATTCGTAAAGAACCGATCTTCGGCGGCGTCGACGCGCGCCTCACGCACCAGCTCGGTCGCAAAATCGCAACCGTCAAGCACCTTTGCATCCATGGTTTCCTCCCAGGACTCAATCCCCGTCAATACAAACCCGCCCGTTCGCAGGCAAACCTCAAGCGTCGACTACGGCCGCTCGTTGGGGGCAAGGCGCTGCATCTTGCTCACGGCCTTAAACTTGGTGAACAGCGGCACGTACTCAAAGCTCACGTTGGAGTTCTCCAGGCCGTACCAGCGCGCGGGCGTGCCGGCGGCGCGGCGGATGATGTACTTGAGCGTGATGGCCGTGCGCTCGCTCGGCTCCACGTCGCTTTCGGGCGCCAGCAGCTTGCGGATCATGACGAACTTGAACGTGCCAATGTTGCCCGGATCCTTATAGACCGAGTAGTCGTGCGTCTGCGACGGCAGCTCGCCGGTGGCAGCCAGGTCCTGAACAACTTGGCGCAGGTAGGCGTTGACGCGTTGGTTAATCTTGTAGCCCAGGTACAGATGCACGCGGAAAACATAGTCGGTGCCGAACGTCTCGACCGAATAGGCAAAGGTATGCGGCTCGTCCATGGTCTCGACGTTCACGAACCACCAGGCGCGAGCGCGCTTGGGATGCTTGTCCAAGATCGAGTAGACGATATCACGGTCGATGTAGTCGGTATGGGTGTCCTTGGTCAGGTACACGATGTTGTCGCTCATGCGCTCGTAACGGTCGTCGTCGCGCAGGCGCTTGAGCTGCGGCAGATAGCTGCGCAGCGGCAGCAGCGTAAACTGGCGCTGTTCGACCGCCGTGCCGTTGTACCAGCACACCATAATGCCCATGATGAGTGCAGCCATGAGGATAGTGAAGTAGCCGCCGTGGAAGAACTTGGTGAGCGAGCTCACGAAGAAGAAGCCCTCGAGCAAAAGGAAGAAGGCCGCGAAGATCCACGGAGCAACCTTGAGCTTGCGCTCCTCGTGCAGGTAGAAGAAGAGCAGCAGCGTGGTGCACATCATGGTCAGCGTAATGGCAAGGCCGTAGGCGGCTTCCATATGCGCCGAGTTCTGGAACAGCAGCACCACGATGACGCAGCCCACGAGCATGACGTTGTTGACCATGGGGATATAGAGCTGGCCCTTGGTCTCGGCAGGGTAGAAGACCTGCATGTGCGGCATGAGGTCCAGACGACTGGCCTCGGACACCAGCGAAAACGCGCCGGTAATGAGCGCCTGCGAGGCAATGATGGCCGCGATGGTGGAAAGGCCGACGGCAAACGGGCGCAGGCCCGGGGCGAGCATCTGGTAGAACGGGTTGAGGTCGGCAATGCCCATGAGCTCGGGGTTGGCAGCGTTGTTGATAAGCCAAGCGCCCTGGCCCATATAGGACAGCAGCAAGCAGCACTTAACGAACGGCCAGGTGGCGTAAATGTTGCCGCGACCCACATGGCCCATGTCGGAGTAGAGCGCCTCGGCACCGGTGGTGGCGAGGAAGCAGCTGCCCAGAATCATGATGCCCGCGTGGTTGTTGGGGCTCAGCAAAAAGGCGATGCCGCGCACCGGGTTGAGGCACAGCAGCACGGCGGGGTGCTGGAAGACAAAGAACAGACCCGTGCCGCCCAGGAACAGGAACCACAGCGTCATGATGGGGCCAAAGGCGTGACCGATCTTGGCCGTACCGATGCGCTGTACCAAAAAGAGAACGATGATGATGGCGAGCGTAATGGCGACGACGCGGCCCTGGTCATCGCCCAGCACGGCATGGACCGCCGGGATGGTGCGCAGGCCCTCGATGGCCGTGGTAACGGTAACGGCCGGCGTCAGGATGCCGTCAGCGAGCAGTGCGGCGCCGCCCAGCATGGCGGGGATGATAAGCCACTTGCCGCAGCGCTTGACCAGGCTGTACAGGGCAAAGATGCCGCCCTCACCATGGTTATCGGCGCGCAGCGAGATGAGCACATACTTGATGGTGGTTAGCAGCGTGACCGTCCACACGACAAGGGAGAGCGCGCCGAGCACGAACTCCTCCGTCACGCTTCCGATGCCGCCGTTGCCGGCAACGAGCGCCTTGGTTACATACATAGGGCTGGTGCCGATATCGCCGTACACCACGCCCAGCGTGACGAGCATCGCCGAGATGCTCACAGGAATCGCAGCGTGCGAGGCTGCCTCCTTGGCCTTTTGTTCCATAAGCCGGTTTCCTCCCAACTTTAATGTTCGAAGGAATTATAGGTAATCGGCCTGCACTTGCACGGCACCGTTTTCCCAGCTAGATAAACATTTATACGGCCTTTAGGCCACCACGGCGATATGGAATGTGGCAAAGGGACTGTCCCTTTGTCGCGTTCGTCATTTTCCGAGCCAGTTTTTGAACCACCACTCCATGGAGCGGCTCATCTCGGCCATAAAGGGGCTCGTGTGCTTGCGGGTGTAGATATCCACGACGCGCTCCCCCACCTCGCGGGCATGCGGGCGAAACATCTTGTCCATCTCGGCCACCTGCGCGTCCATGGTCGCGGCATCCGCACGGCAGTAGCGCTCCTCGTGTACCAGGTTCACCACGGGATGCGCAATGGCCGGGCGCTCCTTACGGGGCGTGCCGATGATGAGCATCGACAGAGGCATGGTATAGGGCGGCAGATCGAGCAGCTCGGCGACTTCCTCGGCATTCTCGACGATATCACCGATGTAGCAGCTCCCCAGCCCCAGGGCCTCGGCGGCAACCACGGCGTTTTGCGCAGCGATCACGGCGTCCTGGGCCGCGATGGCAAAGTCGCCCAAACCCGGCGCGCGGCGGGGCGCCTTGCCCGTGCGCTCGACAAACTCGGGCTCAAAGCAGCCCACGTGCTCAAACAGATCGATCCACTTGGCATAATCGACCACAAATATAAGTGCCCAGGGCGCCTTGGCGATCATGGGCTGGTGATCGCACAGGTCGGCCAGACGATCCAGCGTAGCTTGCTCGCGAATGCTCACGATGGAATACATCATCATGGCGCCCGCCGACGGCGCGCGACTCGCCGCATGCAAAATCGCCGCCCGCTGCTCGTCGGTCACCGCTGCGGGACGGTCGTTGTCATCACGCGCGAAGGCACGCGTGGAGGAACGGTGCTCCAAGATGTCCAGTACCGCGTTGCCCGTAGTCTCGACCGGATAGCCGTATGTATCCACGACCGCCGCTCCGTCGCCGCCCATGTCCGCCTTGCAAACCTGCTCGCTCATCGCCCTACCCTCGCCATTTCTTTAAGAAGCCTTTACGTTTCCGTGTAATTCCCGTCCATTATCGCGCAGGTCGCCGCTACATTGCGCAACACCGCCACGCACGCGCGTTATTATGGCTGGTTGTTGTGCGCAGTCACCAAATGCAGCGCATATCTTGGTAACAATCGGGTAAACCCCCGCTTTCGTAGGTTTTAGTTTGTGAGGAGTCTCAGCATGTTCGCTGCCGCCATCTCGCTCGTCGGTCTTGCGGCGACCGTCTACTTTGTCTTGCGCGAGGCCAAGGCCATTCGCGCACAGTCGGGCGCCGTCGCCAAAGGCGCCATCGCCTGGAGTGTCGCCTTCGGCCTGTTCCAGCTCTTTTTGACCGTCTGGGGCGCCGTGGGCCTCGTCGCCCAAAACGAGCCGCTCGCCTTTGTGATGCTCATCCTGACCAATGCCATCCTTACCGGATGCGCTTGGGCCAGCATCGCCCGCGACCGCATCGCCCCGCGCGTCTTTGCGTTCGCCGCGCCCGACGCCCCCGTCCCCACCGGCAAGCTCGCCCGCCTGCGCGGAGCCTTTGTGGGCAAACCGCTCGTCGCCGCCGTCCTGTGCCTGCTGCTCGCCGGCGTCTTTGCGCTGCTGGGCATGGAGGTCTCGTCCAACCACGACTTTACCTGGGTCTACCCCCTGTGCATCCTGCTCGAATGGGCCATTATCACCGTGCTCATGACCGGCTTGTTCTTCCTATTCCAGCGCCACGGCGCAGCTCCCGCGGTCCTGGCCTTTGCCCTCTTTGTCCTGGGCATTGCCGAGTTCTTCGTCATCACGTTTAAATCCATGCCCATCCAGCCGGGCGACCTTTCGGCCATCTCCACCGCCGCCGCAGTCGCCGGCACCGGCTACACCTTCTCGATCTCGCTGTTCTGCGTGCTATCCATGGGCTTTACCGCCATCGCCATGCTGCTGTGCGAGTACGCCGGCCTGGTCGCGCCGCACCGTCAGAAGGGCGCCGCCAACGCCAAGCGCATGCTGCTCACTAACCTGCTCGTGGCGGTGCTGTGCCTGGGCGGCGTGACCGCGCATGTCACGCTCATCGACTACTACAACACCCTCGGCATCACCGTCTACACCTGGCGTCCGCTCGAGAGCTACTGGCGCGAGGGCTATCTGCCTGCCTTTATTAGTGCAGCACAGTCCATCAAGCCGCCCAAACCCGCCGACTATTCTGTCGATGACGCCAAGGCCACGCTCAAAAAGTACGCCAAGGCCTACGACAAGTCCGACGCCGCCAAGAGTGACGAGCGCACCGCCGCAAAGGAGCAATTCGACAGCGAGAAGCCCACGGTCATCGCCATCATGAACGAGACGTTCTCGGATCTGTCGATCTACCAGAACATGCGCGCCGGCTACGAGGGCCCGCAGTACTTTAAGAGCCTGTCCAACTGCCTCAGCCGCGGCAAGCTCTATGTGAGCGCCTACGGCGGCGGTACCGCCAATACCGAGTTTGAGTTTATGACCGGCAACTCCATGGCCAACCTGGGCTCGGGCGTGTACCCCTACACCATCTACAACATGGAAACGACCGGGAACCTGGCAGAGCAGTTCAAGTCGCTCGGATATTCCACCACGGCCATGCACCCCAACCACGCGACCAACTGGAACCGCGAGAACGTCTACAAGGACTTTGGCTTTGACCAGTTCCTGTCCATCAACGATTTCCAGGGCGCCGATACCCTGCGCGGCATGGTGACCGATCAGGCGACCTACGACAAGATTCTGGAGCTGCTCGACCAGAACGCCGATCCGCAGTTCATCTTCGATGTGACCATGCAGAACCACTCGGGCTACGACACGGGCCTGCTGCCGGTCGACAAGCAGATGCACCTGAACATCGACACGACCGACCTGGACGCTAAGACCATCGAGGACGGCACACTCTCCGATGTCGACGAGTATGTCTCGTGCATCGAGCAGTCCGACCAGGCGCTGCGCTACTTCCTCAACGCCCTGAGCAAGCTCGACCGCAAGGTGGTCGTGGTGTTCTGGGGCGACCATCAGCCGTTCTTCCCGTCCAAGTTCAATGACAAGTGGTTTACCAACGAGGACGACGCCACCCACCAGGAACGTCTGTGGCAGACCGACTACATCATTTGGGCCAACTACGACGTTGCCGGCTGCGACCAGACGAGTGAGACCGACGACCTGTCCACCAACTACCTGTCCACTCAGCTGATGCAGCTGATCGGCGCCCCGCTGACCGACTACCAGAAAGCGCACATGACGCTGCGCGAGTCGCTGCCCGCCATCAACTCCGTCGGCTACGAGGACGCCAGTCTGCGCTGGGCGCTCTCCTCCAACGTCACCGGTGACGACGCCGCTGCCGCAGCCGCCACCAAGGCGCGCGAGGATTACGCCAAGATGCAGTACTACGAGATGTTCCGCGACGGCAAGAACGTCTATACGGAGCACTTCCAGACCGAGGCCAACGAGACCGACCCCAACCTGGCGCCGGGCACGACCAAGATCAAGTAGCGACTAGCTGCGAGTTCATAACTGAAACGTCTGTCCGGGCGGAGGCATATAAGGTTCATCGCGAGTTCCGCATGCAAAGAAGGCCACTTAATGTGGCCTTCGTCTTGCGCAGGACTGTAGAGCAGGGAACTTCGTGCCCGCCGCCCGGGAGGGCGTTGCGTTTAGAAGATGGACCTAGCGCTTATCCCTCCGGGACAAAAGCAACGCGGCAGTAAAAGCGACGATTGCAAGCGCCAGCAACACCAAGAGCAATGTGAGCGTGCTGTCGCCGGTTGCCGCCAGGCCAAACAGGCCGGGGCTCTTACTGCCAGCAGGTCGCACGGGAATCTTCTCGCCATCGTCCTCGGCGGTAATCTCCCAGCGAATGGTCTTGCTTGCGTCGGCAAGCTCGTTGCCCACCGACGTCGGAACACTCAGCTGCAGATTGAGCACCGTGCTGCCGTCGCTCGTAAACGTTGCGACCTGCGTGGGGTAAGCAAACACACTGCCCGGCGTTCCCGTCTGGAGCCAGCCTGCAGACGCATCGCCTACCGACGCCGTTAAGGTAATGGGCGACAGCAGGTGTGCCGTCTCGTGATCGACAACGGCCCGCACAAACACGCGTACCTGGGACTTTACGCCCGTGGCACGAACCTCGATCTGCTGCTCGCGCGCATCGCCGGGCATTAGATCTTTAAAGGCGGGAAACAGATCGGGCTCCCCCGAGGAGCCCGTCGCCCCCGTTACCGTCAGCTGGCGCGCATTTCCGTCATAGGCAATCGCGGGACTATCGGCAAACGCGCGGGCGGGAACGGAGAGCGCGACCACGCAGAGAATGGCCGCGACCACGCAACACACGGAGCGCGCAACGCCTTTGCGAATCGGGAACGCCATACTTACGCACCTCCGTGCGGCGGCACCAGCACGCCATCTTTGACCGTACAGTTCCATGCCTCGGTGACCGCATCGTCGGGCGTGGACTGAATCGCCTGGGTCGAAATGTCGACGACTAGGTTTTTACCATCTGCCTTCTTTTCGGACACGCTCTTGATGAGCACGCCCGTCTTGTCGAGCGGCTTAACAGAAGACGTCCAGTAGTAGAACCCGTCGCTCGCAAGAACCCAAGACGAAGGTCTGTTAGTGGCGGAGGCATCGCCTTTATCGCCCCACTCAATGGTGTAGTCGGTGCCGGCAACCGGCTCATCCCACAGGCGCGCGCCATCCTTATCCTGCCAGTAGATATCTACCGCGACACGCAGGTATGCCGGAGCCGAGCCCGTGTTTTTTACCGAGACATCCCTTTTCACGTTGTCCTTGAGCGTCTCGTCCACCGAAGGCGACACCGAGCCAAAGCCAAACTCGTTGACGAGCACGCCCGTAACCGAAAGCCACGCAAAAGTGCCGGCAGCGCCGGCCAAAAGGAGAACGCCGGCAAGGAGGGCGACGATCCGCTTGCGCTTAGTCATCCTTGTCCTCCCTCCTCAGCGTACCGTTTTCCCAAACATTCTTGGCACGCGAGCCGCCATCGACCCACTTGTCCTTCGCGCGCGCGTTGACGCACGTCACCACGGTGTCGCCCGCGCTCGAGGCGGACGAGATGGTCAGCTCGGCAGATTTACCGGGCGCCTTGCCCGGCGTGCTCAGCTCGCCCTCGTAGCGCCATGCCCAAGCCGTATCTTCCTCGACGGTATAGAAACCCGTCGGCGCGGCAAATTGCACGCTGCCGACATACCAGGTCTCGCCGTCTTCGTCGCGCCTCTCGCTAACTTTCACCTCGACCATGCGCGTCTCGGCAGGAGAATCCTCCGACGCCTTTCGCGTTACCTTAAAGCGGAACGTTTGTCCCATGGCGCTGGCGTCGGTAGTCTTTTTAACGATCGTCAGCGCATGAGTCTGGGCAAAGTTGAACACGGCATTACCGGGATCTTGCTCGCCTTCGCCTGTCTTCTTGGACTCCAGACGGTTGGCCAAGTCGAACGAACCGTTACCCGAGCCCAAGCTGTAGAGCGAGACATACTGGTCGTTAACGGGTTCCTCCGCCATGGACGCACCAGGACCGTAGCTCGCCCGCTTAACGGTAACAGTCAGCTGCGTCCCCATAAACGGCTCGGCGAAGCAGACCTTAAACGGCGCCTTGTCGGCACCGTCATCGACGGTGTTGGCGGCGGCGGGATCGAGCAGCCATTTAAGCTGCGCGGTCATAGTTACGGGGCTCGCGGGATCAGACGTATCGTTGGCAACCACGCGATACGTCACGGGATACAGGTCCATGTCACCCTTGACTGGCTCGCTCTTAAACTCATCCCAAGACTTCGCATTGCCATCCGCATCCACATATCGCCACTCCAAGAAGAGCTCACGCTTATCGCCATTGGCAGCAGCCTGTTCATCGAGCAGCGCGACGATCTTGGAGTGGGCGTCCGGATCGTACGCCACGGATTTTTGCTCCATCACAGGATTGCCGTCGTTGTCGTAGACAGGGTTGCCGCTCTCGTCCATTTTGGGAACATCGACCGTGTAGACAAAGCCAGGCTTACCGTCCTGCGCACGCTCGTCGCCCGAGTCGACCGTCGCCGTAAAGATGACCGCCCCGTCGACGCCGTGATAGCGCACCTTATACGGCGTGACCTTGTACACCGCGGTATACGTCGCGCCCTTAAAGGGTTCACTACCCTCGAGGGGATACTTATCGTCTTCGGTCATCAGAGTGTATTTACTATCGGATTCATAGTCACGCGACCAGCCGACAAAGTCGTACTTGGTGCCATCCTTGCCGACAACCTCAGCTGTAGCTCTTACTTCCAGCGAAATTTGATCGCCAGAGTCGGTGCGCGAAAGAAAACGCACGGAATCGGGGTTATCCAGTTTGGCATCGATATTCGATTGGACAATTACCGCGCTGGCACGGTAGACCGGGTACAGCTCCATGGGGGCGTTAACCACAGTGTTTGTATTCACCATGGGGAGGCCGTCCGACCAAACGACATAACCGTTGCCGGATGCCGGTTTAGTTTCCGTCCAGCCTACGAAGGCATTGTATGCGTTCGTTGCAGCATCGATGTCGCCAACGTTATACGTCGGCAGCGGGATGCCGTCCTTAAGGCTGCCGAGCGTATTGCCCTCCTGCGCGAGCTTGCCATCGATATCGGTATCGTTTAGGTGATACACCACCGCAATGGGCGTGTAGTAGGCCACAAACGTATAGGGTCTGCCCGGCTCCACCGGATAGGAATACGAGTTATTGCCGTCAGATTCGAGCTCCTTAACCTCACCGTTCGGGAGTTCGATTTCGACCTTATTCAGCTTGTATAACTCGCCGCCGGACTTGTATACCGTCGTTTCGATATCAGGAGTCACCGTTGCCGTAGCAGGATCGGTGTCCGCATTGAGATTAGGGGTGATGTCATACCTAGGAACATTCACCTCGGAAGTACCCTCAAAACCGGCGCGGTGCAGATTCGTTGTGTAGTTGACGTCGTACTTTACGTACACGGGATACGCATCCTGCCACCGCGTGACCACGGACTCTTTTGTCGCTAGATACGGCTTGGCCTTGTCCGGATCAGACGTAGTAAAGGAATCGCCCTTGACATCGTAGATATAGTCCCAGACGGCAGAGTCTTTCTGGACCTCAGCCGTAGAGATCCAGCCTAGGAACTTATAGCCCGGCACCGCCATCTCGGCATCGGTCGGAGAGGCTTCGAGCGTCAGATTGGGATTGACGTCACCATCCTTTCCGTCGTAGGGCTTTGTATTAACCGTCCTATCCTTATAGAGATGCGGATAGCAATACAGGAACGTCGGATCTTTACCTTCCGCCGTTTTCTGCTGAAGCAAGTTGCTTTCATAGCGTCGAGTAGCAGCCTGCTTGACGTTGCCACTCTTGTCATAGAAGTTGACGTCCGTGGTCACCATAGCACGGACATAATATTGCTCCGTCGTTTTAACAAAACTCGAAAAAGGATTCTTTATATAAGTCCAGGAACCGTCGTCGGGTCTTTCGAGCGTCCAAAAACTGAAGTGGTACCTATCATGCGCGGGGGTAAATTGAACTTTAATACTTGAGGCTTTCCACTCATCACTCAGTTTACCGGCTCCTGGAAAATCAGTGTCGGCAATCATATCCTTGATAGTATTTGCGCCAGTGTCGTTACGCACATTATGCGAGTAGGCGTTAATAGGCGCAACGATTTGCGTCGCATCAGAGAGAGCAGTAGTGCACTTGTCCGCTGGATTCTCATCGTTGTGTAACACGTGAGCGGAGTCATCCGTACCAGCACCCCAATGGACAATGTTTTCACGAACATATGTCGCACCAACGTTTTCCTCAAAGGGCGACTTGTACTTATTCCAAACCGAGCAGAGGAGCTCGCTGTTCGTTAGACCGCTATTTGTGAATGCCCGGACGTAATAATCCACGCGGTACTCAAAGCGCGCCGTATAGGTATGTGGGACGGTCAGATCGACGTTTGCGGGAAGCTTATAGCTGGGGTCACGGCTTACGCGGACCTCAACCGTGGACCCGTCGGCGGCCTGCTTGTTTTCATACCAACCTAGGAAGCGGTAGCCATCGGGCAGCGAGCCGCCTTCGGACAAGGGCTTGTTGTCCACGCCGCGCACCTGCACCGTGTAAACGCTGGCCCCATCCTCGGCAGTCTGGACATCGACATGAGTGTTGCCCACGTCTACGCGCTGGGTCACATCATCAAGCGAATCCTGCTCATTGCCTTCGAACACCGTCATGATGTTCGACACGTAGTCGCTGTACACGGGATAGAAGTCGGTTGGACGGACAACAGTGATCTCGCTACCCGCAGGATAAAAAGCTCCCTGATTTTTAAGCTCGGCTAACTGAGTCGAGGTGATGGCGGCATAGCCACCATTCATCCCCGCCTCGCTGCTAGGCTGCGTGGTCCAGCCGATAAATGTCGCGGTAGGCTTCAAGTTGCCGCGATCCACGGGGGCAGCGGGCGTCAAACCCACGCCGTAGCGGTACCAATCAGTGGACTTGTCGTGCGCAGCACCGGTTTTCCAATCAAGCGTCTTGCCCTTAACGTTATAGAACAGCACCTGCGCCTCGTATGAAGCGATAAAGAGGTCATTGCCCTTGAAGCCCTCACTCTCGGCATGATCCTTACCGTTGTCGGCAGTATAGGTCGACGTTTTGTCGTTTGCCTCGTTCTTCTGGACCTGCTTGCCAGCAGCCACAGCATCGGCATCGGTCTTGCCGTCAAACCAGCTGTTGTCTTGTCCAATTCGGTTCACACGCACATCGGGCTCGCGGAACCAGCCCATAAAGCGGTAGCCGCCGTTCGCCTCGCTCAGGTCGGCAGGCTTTGCAGAGGTCTCCTGCTTAAACGTTACCGAGGTATCGCCATGGGCCAAGCCCTGAGCAGTTCCCGCCAGCACGGCACTCACCGCAAAGGTGTACGGATCCGTGGTCGCCTGGTCTTTGCCAAGTTTGGTCTTCTCGATTGTTGCCGTACCCGCACCGGGAAAATCAATCGTCGCCTTAACGCTCTGGCCATGCACGGGGATATTCAGCCTGTAGTCCATCGCCCACTCGTTGGCATGCGGACCGCCCAGGGTCTCATCGTTATCGGTCGAGCGCATGGTGCCGGCACAGAAGTCGTAGTCGTGCTCCTCCCACAGCTCACGCGTGGTGTAGCGCTCGTCATCCCACGGACCGTAGCTGCCACCCGCGGTAGTGCCGTCGCCGCCAAACGAGGGGATCTTCTTTTTGGCAGGGTTACCCTGGCTGTTGCCAGAAAGGCTCACACTCGGTTTAAAGTAGCACTCGGTGACCGTGGCGTCGCCCTTGTTAGCGCGCGCAGCAATGCCGCCCAGGTTCACGTCGTTTTGGATGATGGGGATCACGGCGATGGGGTTGTACTGACGCGAGCTCAGATCGCCCGCAAAGTGGCTGCGGACGAGCTCGTTGCCCTTTTCAGTCAAAATACGGCCCGCCAGGCCGCCTGTCCACGCTCGCGTCACGGCGACAACTCCCACGTACGATGCGGCATAGCTGTAGCACTGCGCCGTCGAGAAGCAGTCGATAATCTTGGCGTTGCCCGCCATGCAGCCCACAAAGCCCGAAGCGTACACGTTGTTGCCGCCCAGGGCGCCGATGGCCACATCGTACTTATTGGTGACGTCGGTCATGCCATTCTCGGCAATCGAGCCATCCTTTTTGCGCGTAGGCGTCACGCGGCAGTACTCGATGGTCGAGTTCTTGACGTAGCCGGCAAACGCCGCCATGTACAGGCCCTCGCCACCGATTGCCTGTACGCCCGAAGTCGTGTTGTTGACGGCGCGGCCGCCACGGACCTCGCAGTTGTAGAGCGTGCAGCCGTTGAGCTCGCCGGCAATCAGGCCTCCCTCAAAGCCCGCGTTGGTAATCACATTGAGCATGTTGTTGGCACACGTAACGTGCAGGGTGCTCTCCATGACCATGACGTTTTCGAAGTGGGTGTTGACGGCCTTGCCCACGATAATGCCGCCGCGGAAGTCAGCCCAGATGTTGGCATCCTTGACCAGGAAGTTCTTAATGGTGGCGCCATCGGTCTCGGCAAAAAAGCCCGTATCGCGCTCGGGATCCAAGACCTTATTCTCGTAGTTCAGGCCCTTCACGGTATGGTTTTGACCGTCAAAGACGCCCTTAAAGGGATGTTCTTTGTTGCCAAAGGAGAGGTGCTTGACCGTATCCTCAACAATGGCGTTCATATCATCATCGTTAAGAACGATATCGTTATCGAGATAGACGCGCCACTGCGACGTGTCGCGCTGTCGCGACAGCGCGACACACGCCAGGAAGTCGTTCCTGTTTGTGATATGGAATTCGGTCTGATCCTCGGCATGCGCCACCGCCGGCAGCGCCACAACGCAGCAAAGGGCGATCGCCGCAACGGCGATCAGCCTGCCGAGCACGCCTCGGTTTCTGTTCTTGATCTCCATGGGCTAGTTCGCCTCCGGCCAGCCCACGACGTCGAGCACGTCGAGGACGGTATCGTTTGCCTGCTGGTTTTTGGCCTGCACGGCCTGGACGTCGATATCGAGCCTGTATGAGCCGCCGCGCGCGGCATCGTGGTAGTCGCCCACAAATCGCAGCGAGTCCATGAGGCTCTCCGTCATGGCGCCGGAATCGAGCACGCCCCCGCGTCCGGCCAATCCGCGGTAGTAGTACCACCCATCGCCGCCATCGATCCACGGGGACCCCTCGCCCGCGTTCACGTGAAAGGCGACGTTGCCCGAGGCGTCCGCACTCGTACCGTCGGGTGCCACCGACGTCATGCGCAGGCGAGCGCGAACGTACTCAGGCTGCGCGCCGGCGTTCTCCACGCGCACGATGCGGCTGATGTCAGAGCCCCCGGCCTCGGTGTCGGGATAGTCCCCGTGCTCGTCGGCCTCAAACGGAATCTCCTCGCCCCGCTCGTTTAGGGTGTATTCGCAGACTCGTACCTTCACGCTGCCAAACGATAGGACGTTGTTCGCCGGAACCATATCAACGGTAAAAGCCAGCGTGCCACACAGGCACGCCAGGGCCAACAGCGCCATCGCGGCAAGCGCCAAGGTGCGTTTCTGATTGTCGGAAAGATTGTTGAGCATTACGTTCGCCAATCGTCGATCAAAGGGGGACCGAGATCCCGACCCGAAAATGGGGATGGGGGCGGGCCGGGATCTCGGTGGGGGTGTGGCTACTACTGGTTCTTAATGGTATTAGCCCAAGTCTTGGCCTGAGTGACGGCGTTGTCAGCAGCGCTGGTGTTGCCGTCCGTCTGGTCGGCTCCGAAGATGTAGGCGGAAACCTTCATCGTGGGGTTCGTGGCGACCATGGAGCCCTCCAGGGTGCCCGGGAACACAACCTTGCTAAAGAGCTCGCCGGTGTAGACGTCATCAGTAGCGCTCTTGGCGGGGAGGGCAACAGGTTTGTCATCGGTAGCACCCTTGGCGTACATGAACAGACCGCTCAGGTACTGGCCGTCGGCAGAGGAGGTCACCTGTCCATCAACCGGCTTCCAGTTGCTGTTGAGGGCGAAGTACGGGGTGTTCTCGGCAGCGGTGCCATCCTTGACCATGGCGTTCTTCACGTAGATGAACACGTAGGCGTCGTCTGAGCCCTTCGCGATGCCAACGTTCGGGTTCTTATCGGTGCTGGAGCCGGGAACAATCTTGGAGCTGTCTTTCCACTTGGTCTCGAACAGATAGGCTTTGTCGGTATTATCATCGGTGCCAGGCTTATCGGGCTGGCCGGGATCGGGCTTCTTTTCGGGAATGTTGATGCGGCCCACCGTAAACACGTTGTTCAGCGTCTGCGTGGCTGTCAGCCATGCATAGGTGCCCACGCCGGCAGCCAGCACCAGCAGCAGCAAGGCGGCAACGATGCCGTAGCGCTTTTTCTTCTTGTTTTCCATCGTTCTCTTCCTTTCGAGAATCGTCTTCCCCGACGGCAGCCCCAACTGCCGCCGACACCTCTCCCCTGCCGCTATGAACGCCGCTCCCTCGCATGCGCGCGGGTATGCTTGCCCGCAGGCTCGTCGGAAACCATCCGATCGAGCACTATCGACGCCGCGACCAGCAGCGCCAGAACGGCCCCCACAACAAGCAAACCGGGCATCGTCGTGCAATATGCGTTAACGAAGCCCAGATAAGGGACACAAAAAGAGACGACGCCGATCACGCGTGAAAAAGGCGTCTGCTCGGCGTCGTGCACGATGGTTCCATCTGCATTTTTGTTTGCGATTCCCTGCGTGCTGATCGTCTGCGCCACAGGGTCGACCTCGTACACCTGGTGGGTCACTACGGCGCCGTCCGATCGGTAAAAAGTTGCATTGTCGCCCACGGCAATATCCGATGGCTCAACCTGGCGAACAAACACCATGGAGCCAACGGGAAGCTCGGGCTCCATAGAGCCCGAAAGCACTGCATAGGGCGTGTATCCAAATGCACGAGGGGCAAAAGAAACGACGGCAAGGGCCATGACGAGCACAAGCACCAAGCTACTAAGAAGCGCAATAAATCGTTTGAGTCCGCGCGCCGCCATAATGATTAATTCATCCCCATCGAGGCCTTATTCGATCCCCTGAAGGGTCAGTCGCTTTCCTCGGGCACCGCAAGGCACTAAAAAGTGAGTTCGAAAAAAAGCCAATTTGAATTCTTTTCGTAACAAAAACGTTAGCGATGTCCTGCATTTTTATCAAGCTCTCAGCGCCAAACGCTACCAATTTAGGCGTAAGCGGTCATTTATCCCCATACCGGACCGCCATATCCAATATCTACTACTAACCCCCTACGCATCTTCTTCATAGGGGGTCTGTTTTTTTGAATATCTAAAAGAATGTGCCCCCCCCCAACATTAAAACATACTGCCCTATGTCTCATTTATTTTTACCCCCCCCTTGCGGGTTTAAGGCAGCCCAATGTAGTTCGCAGCCCATACCTTCTGGAAGGCGTGACCCGATCTTCAGGTCCGGAGTGGGATGCGGTTTCCGCTTGTGGCCCCGTTGGGAAACTTCATCCCACTCCGATCACAAATTCCGGGTCGCATTTTCCGCCAAGGCCTTCAACTGGAAACTGCATCCCATTCCAAAGGCAAATTCCGGGACGGGCTTTCCGAAACCCCGCCCATCCGGAAAGCCCATCCCACCGTGCCTACATCCGGGCATGAAGCTATCAGCCCTCTTGCTAGGCCTAGGTTCTGCAACGTGGCGCCTGCCCGGCGGCGGAATATAAGGTTCATCGCGAGTTCCGCACGAGCCGGAGAGCACTTAATGCGCTCTCCGTGCGAGCAGGACTGTTCGAACAGGGAACCTTATATTCCGCCAACGGGCAGGCGTTACATGCGCACCGAGCGCCCAGCACTATCTCCATAACATGAACGCTGTTCACTTTCTTACCGTAAAAATCCCCGCCTTGCGCGGGGACCGTTAGTAGAGGGTTCGACGCGTGATCTCGAGCACGGCGCTCGGATCAAAATCTTGCCGGATCACGGCAGAGAGCATGAGCGAGAACAGGACCTCGGCAAATTGCTCGGCAGAAAACTGATCGGTAAAGGCGTCCGGGCGCACCCGAGAATCACGCTTGAGCACCACGCACAGCTGGTCGAGAATGTGCTGCCAGGCATGATGCATGCGGCGCTTACCGTCGGCAGCATCCTGCTGCATGAATCCCAGCGAATGGTGCGTAAAGAAGCCCGGATACGTTTGGCAGCCGTACTCCATCTGGCGATACATCCAGCGAATGCACGCGAGCGTGTCGTCCAGAACGGCCTCGTCATCGGGGTGATGGAAAATGTCGCCCCACACGCTTACCACGGTCGCACCCACGAGCGCTGTTTTGGAATCAAAGTAGTTGTAGATGCATCCGACCGACACGCCGCATGCCGCAGCAACTGAGCGAATGTTGACGCCGGTCCAACCGTTTTCCTGGATGAGCTTGCGGCTCGTCTTCAGGATTTCCTCCTTAGACGTCGCTGTGTTATTCATGCCCTCACCTCCAATGTGAACACTGCTCATTTTGCCACGGCGCGGTCGCCAGTCATGAAAAAGCCTCGAGAATCTCGAGGCTTTCACACTTGTATTATGGGGCGCTCGGCACCGCGAGCAGCGAGCTACTCGCCCAGCACGGCCTTCTTGGCCGCTGCCGCCATATGGTCCAGATCATCCTTGGTGGGGTGATCCTTTGCGGCAACCCAGTTGTCGAGCAGCAACTTAGCGCGGGCGTTGTCGGGATCTTGCTCGAGCATGGCCTCGTAGCGCTGTTTGACCGCGGGGCCCATCTTGCCCTGGCACATTGCCCAGCCCACCAGCTCGGCATCCCCAGCCAAATTGGAAGTTACGCGGTCGATAATCTGCTGGTAATAGCTCTGGTCGGCGCCAAAACCGCAGGTGCCAAACAGGAACACGCGCTTGCCGTGCAAGGCGGAGAGCAACGCCGCGACCGAAGGGGTACACGCGCCCTTGTCGCACCAAAAGCCAACGAGCACCGTATCGGCAGCGCAGGCACCCTGCGCCTCGAGCGCAACCTGATCTGCATCTGCATCGTCACTCAACGCCGCGGCATGGACAAACTCAACGCCCGCAGCCTGCAGAGTGCGCTTGATCGCACCCGAAACCATCCTGGTATTACCGCTCTTGCTGTTGACCACCAAAGAGCATGTCATAGTCACGTTGCTCGTTTCCCCCAAAACTAAAGCCACTAATGCAATTTATTAGATGAATATCTTAGTACTAACGTGACAGATGTAAACCACCTTCTGTCGATTGGCGACGCAGACGACATCTTTGGACAGATTTCGAACAGTATGTACTTCGGATTGAAACCGCCGCAGAGCGTTTCACGAATGGCCGAAAAACTGTTTCACAAAACGCCGTCAAATTGTTTCACGCGCTGGTAGAACGCTATATAACACGATCGCTCTGTGGGACAAACAAACCTGATTAATTTGCCCCACGGGCTTGCTTACTGGGCGAATTGGCTGCGGTAGAGCTCGGCATAAAAGCCGTCTGCCGCCAGCAGCTCGTCGTGTGTGCCACGCTCGATAATCTGGCCGTCGCGCATGACCAGGATGCAATCGGCGTTGCGAATCGTCGACAGGCGGTGTGCCACGACAAAGCTCGTGCGGCCAGCCATGAGCTCGTCGAATGCCGTCTGCACCTGCAGCTCGGTACGCGTATCGATGCTCGACGTCGCCTCGTCCAGCAGCAGAATCGCCGGATCGGTGAGCATGACGCGCGCGATGCACAGCAGCTGTTTTTGACCCTGGCTAAACGTGCCGCCGTCCTCGCCGATCACCGTATCGTAGCCGCCTGGCAGCTGCACGATAAACTTATGCGCATGAGCGCGCTTGGCGGCCTCGACAATCTGCTCGCGCGTGGCATCGGGGCAACCGTAGGCAATGTTTTCGGCCACCGTGCCCTCAAACAGCCAAGTGTCCTGCAGCACCATGCCAAAGGCACGGCGCAGGCTTGCGCGCGTGTAGTCACGCGAGGAGCGACCATCCACCATGATGTGCCCGGCATCGATATCGTAAAAGCGCAGCAGCAGGTTGATGAGCGTCGTCTTGCCACAGCCCGTGGGACCGACGAGGGCAAAGCGCATGCCGGGTTTGGCGTCAATGCAAATGTCCTGCAGCAGCTTGCGGTCGGGCACGTAGCTAAAGTCCACATGCTCAAAGGCGACCTCGCCCTGCGGGGCAGTGAGCTCAATGGCATCCACAGCGTCGGGCTCCTGCTCGCGCGCATCGAGCAACGCGAACATGCGGCGCGCCGAGGCGTACGCGGTCTGGATTTGCGTGATGACGTTCGTGACCTCGTTGAACGGCTTAGTGTACTGGTTAGCGTAGGACAGGAAGATCTGCACGCCGCCCACCGTGAGCGCCGCAGGCACGCCCGTGATCACGCCCGCGCAGCCGATCACGGCGACCACGGCGTAGATGATGTTATTGATAAAGCGCGTGCCGGGGTTAGAAAGCGAACCCATAAACTGCGCGCGCTCGCCCGCCGTATAGAGCTCGGCGTTGAGGGCATCGAAGCGCTGTTGAGCGTGCGGGCCGTAGGCGAAGGCGTCGACAAGTTTCTGCTCGCCTACGTACTCCTCGATATGACCACCGAGCTGCCCTTGAATACGCTGCTGCGCCGTAAAGCTTTTGTTGGAAAGCTTGGCGATAGCACCGGCTGCAAAAATGGAAAGCGGCGTGACGAGTACCACCACGAGCGTCATGGTCAGGTTGATGGAAAGCATAAACGCGAGCGTACCCACGATGGTAATAACACCGGTGAAGAGCTGTGTGAAGCCCTGCAGCAGACCGTCGCCCACCTGATCGACGTCGTTGACCACGCGACTCATGAGGTCGCCGTGGGCATGGCCGTCGATAAAGCTGAGCGGCATGCGGCTGAGCTTGTCGCTCGCCTCCACGCGCATGTCGCGCACCGTCTCGTAGGACAGACGGTTAACGCAGTAGCCCTGCAGCCACTGGAAGGCCGCAGCACCTACGACGACAATCGCGAGCTTGGTGACAAGCGGCAGCAACGCATCGAAGTCCACCTGTCCGGCGGCGACGATAAGGTCGATGCCCTCGCCAATGAGGATGGGCGTATAGAGTTGCAAGATCACCGAGATTGCGGCGCTCACAAACGATGCCGTAAACGAGACGCGGTGCGGGCGAACATAGCCCAGCAGGCGGCGGGTCACCGCACCCACGGGATAGCGCTCGGGGTCGCCAGGCTGGCGCGGGCCGTCGCCCAGGTCGTTGAGGTTATCGTTACCGGACACGTTGGCCGTCATCGTGGCGACCGAACCGGAGGAAGTGTACGGATTCATTTAGCAGCCCTCCTTTGCGCAGACGGATGCGGGGGCGGTCGGGGCACCTGGGGCGAGCGCGGGCGCTGTGCTCCCCCGCTGGCCCTCAAGCTCCTCGCGGCGCAGCTGCGACTGGCAAATCTCGCGATAGAGCTGACAGGTCGCATAGAGCTCGTCATGTGTGCCCAGGCCGGCAACCGAGCCGTGGTCGAGCACGCAGATCACGTCGGCATCGCGCACGGTCGAGACGCGCTGGCTCACAATCACCGTGGTCAGCGGCAGCCCGCCCTTGGCGGCACCGCGCATGCTGCGCTCGCGAATGGCATGGCGAAGCGCCGCGTCGGTCTTAAAGTCGAGCGCCGACGCGGAGTCATCCATGATCAATATCTGAGGCGAACCAACCAAGGCACGCGCGATAGTCAGGCGCTGACGCTGGCCACCGCTAAAGTTCTTGCCGCCCGCCTCGACCGGGGCGTCTAAGCCCTGCGGCTTGTTGCGCACGAACTCGCTGGCCTGCGCCATGTCGAGTGCCGCCCAGAGCTCCTCGTCGGTCGCAGCTTCATCGCGCCAGGTCAGGTTGCTGCGGATGGAGCCGCTCACCAGCGATGCGCGCTGCGGAACGGTCGCGACCACACGGCGCAGCTGGTCGAGCGGCCAGGTGCGCACGTCGGCGCCCATCACGCTCACGCTGCCGGTGCTCGCATCGTACAGGCGCGGGATGAGCGAGACGAGCGTGGACTTGCCGCTACCCGTACCGCCGATAATGCCGAGCGTCTTGCCCAGCGGGAGTTCCAGCGTCACATCGTTGACAGCATTGGCCGCGCCAGCGCCAAACGAGAAGCTCGCATGGCTCAAGCTCAGCGCGGGAACTGAAGCGACATTGCCCGGCTTGGGCAGCGCGACCGGCTGGTTGCCCTCGTCGGTGATGCCCGGCACGCAATTGAGCACCTCGTTGATACGCGACGCGCTGGCGCTCGCCTTGGTAAAGACCACGACCAGGTTGGCGACGTACACGATGGAGGTCAGGGTCTGCGTCATGTAGTTCACAAACGCCATGACCTGGCCCTGCGTAAGCTCGCCCACGCTGACCTGGATGCCGCCCACCCACAGGATGGCGCACACGCCCAGGTTCATCACCAAAAACGTGACGGGGTTGAGAATCGACGAGAGCTTGCCCACCGCGATGGCAGTATTGGCCTGGTCGTCGGCGGCCTGCGCAAAGCGCTCGCGCTCGTGATCTTCGCGCACGAAGGCGCGAACCACGCGGGCGCCCGAAAGGCCCTCGCGGCAGATAAGCGCGATGCGGTCGAGCTTTGCCTGCAGCTGCTTGTAGTACGGAATGCAGCGCGCCATGACAACCCAGAACACCAGGCCAATGGCGGGCGTGCAGATCAAAAAGATGATGCCGAGCTTAAGGTCGATGGCAAGGGCCGCGCACATGGAGCCCACCGCTAGAAAGGGCCAGCGGATGAGCATGCGCACGCCCAGCGCCACAGCGAGCTGGACCTGGTTAACGTCGTTGGTAATGCGCGTGATGAGCGACGGCGTGCCAAAGCGGTCGAGCTCGGCATAGCTCAGCTTGTTGATGTGCTTGTAGAGCGCGCCGCGAATGTCGGTGCCCATGCCCTGCGATGTCAGCGCCGCCATCTTTTGGCAGACAAGCGTAAACGAGATGCCAATCACAGCCATGGCGCCAAGTACCATGCCGTAGTGGATAACGGCGCTGACATCGTGTGCGCCAATACCCTTATCGATCATCTGGGCAATCACGAGCGGTGTAAGCAGGTCAAAGATCACTTCGATCAGCTTGCACGCAGGGCCAATCACCATATAGCGGCGAAACTTGCCACCAAAACGCCTGAGCAGCTCAATCATGTATAGGCGCTCCCTATCATCATTCACACTCAATTCGAATCATGATAGTACGGTGAGCCCAAAAGAAGCGTAAACAACTCGTCATTTCTAATGGGATTCGGTTTCCAAAGAAGCGGAAAGGCATGCGCACACCCAGCCAGTGTCGGGTCAACTAGCATGGTATATTTACATTAGTGCTACCAAGTTAGTCGCCGACCCTTGAAATGAGGTGCCGAGATGAACGACATTCTCGCAAGAAGAGCAAGACGAGCAACTGTGGGCATCGCCCTTTCCGCGGCACTTGTCGCGGGAATCGCCCCCGCAACGGCGATCGCGGCAGAAACCAGTTCCCCCACCGGTGCGGCCGTTTCGCAGACGAGCGCCACCAACGGCAATTCGGGCGCCCCGCAGACAGAAGACGCGGCCGCCGCAAAAGAAAAAGCGTATGCAGCCATGCAGGAAGCGCTCAAAAACCTCGAGGCCGCAAAAAACGCCGCAAGTCCCGAGAAAATTGCGAGATTCAATGATGACATTACCCGTTTTCAAGAGTACCGCGAAAAGATGGCGGCGCAAGCCGCCGAAGGGAGGGAACTCCTTCCCACCATGCAAGCGGACGTCGATGCTGCCCAAGCCAAATACGACGGGGCCATCAACCGGGTAAGCGAGCTCCAGGCAGAATTAGAGAAGAAACATGAGATGCTTAAGACACTCGAAGCACTCGGCTACGAGGAGTTTGTCGAAACTACTAAACAGCAAATAAAGCAGTTGCACAGTGAGATCATATCGGCAAAAACGCACGTAAACTATTGCGAAACGGAGCTCCGCGAGTTCCAGTACCGCCTCAGAAGAGAGGAAAGACGAGTTAATGACTGTGAACGTGCTGTAGAGAAATATAAAGCCGATATCGACCGGTTCACAGCCTGGCGAGATGCGCTCCTCGACAATTTGAAAAAAGCGCAAACGGCCTATGACGACGCCTGCAAGGCATACGAAGAGGCAAAGGCCGCGGCAGACAAGGCCGCCTCGCCCGAGATAACGAAACCGACCGAGACAGTGCCTCCCTCCGGCTCGACGCAACCCGCCGAGGCGACACCGCCCGTTGCCTCACCTGCAACCGGCAAAGACGCCCCATCGAGCTCCACCAAGCAGGCGAACACGAGCAGCGGCAAGCAAGCAGATACGACCGCCGGCAAGCTCGCGAACACGGGCGATGCAGCGCCGAGCGCAATCGCACTCGCAGCAGTCGCCGCCGCAGGACTCGGAATAACCGCCACGGCCACACGCCGCCTCAGGAACCCAAAATAGCTGCCAGCGGTTATTGTCTTCGCCAATCCACAAGCCAAGAGACAAAAAGAGGTCCGTTTCCCCAACCCAGGGAAACGGACCTCTTTACTTGTAAAAACAGATGGTAATGCCGCCGTCTCTTGAACCACGTAGCCATCAATGCCCAGACAACACTAGCAAGCCGCGTTCCTTAAGGGATAGATTTAATGGCTGTTAATCAAGGGGTATACGCGCACGCCCGATCAATGGCGGGCAAACCGCCTGATATACTTACAGTAGTGCTACCAAGTTAGTCGCCGACCCTTGAAATGAGGTGCCGAGATGAACGACATTCTCGCAAGAAGAGCAAGACGAGCAACCGTGGGCATCGCCCTTTCCGCGGCACTTGTCGCGGGAATCGCCCCCGTAACGGCAATTGCGGCAGAAACCAGTTCCCCCACCGGTGCAGTTGCCTTGCAGACGGAAGATGCGGCCGCCGCAAAAGAAAAAGCGTATGCAGCCATGCAGGAAGCGCTCAAAACCCTCGAGGCCGCAAAAGTTGCCGCAAGTCCCGAGAAACTTGCGGCAATCGATGATGACATTGCCGCTTTTCAAGAGATCTACGACATGGTGGTGACGGAAGCCGCCAAACGGAGGGAACGCCTTCCCGCCATGCAAGCGAACGTCGATGCAGCCCAAGCCAAATACGATGAGGCCCACAGCCGGACAAGCGGCCTTCAGGCAGAATTAGATAAGGCACTTGAAGCACTCGGCGACGAGGAGCCCAGCACAGCTACTAAAGAGCATATTAAGCAGTTGCGACGTGAGATCATGTCGGCAGAAAGGCGAGAGAAATCTTGTGAAGATGATCTTCACTCCTACCGACGCCGGCTCGAAAGCCAGGAAAGACAGGTTCAGGATTCCGAAAGTGAGGCGGAGGAAGCTAAAGCCCACATCGATGAGGACATAGCCAAGCGAGATGCGCTCCTCGACGATTTGAAAAAGGCGCAAACGGCCTATGACGATGCCTGCAAGGCATACGAAGAGGCAAAAGCCGCAGCAGATAAGGCCGCCTCACCCGAGATAACAAAACCCACCGAGACAACACCTCCCTCCGGCTCAGCGCAACCGACCGAGACGACACAGCCCACCGGCTCGTCCGCGACCGGCAAAAATACCCCGCCAAGCTCCACCAAGCAGGCGAACTCGAGCAGCGGCAAGCAAGCAGATACGACCGCCGGCAAGCTCGCGAACACGGGCGATGCAGCGCCGAGCGCAATCGCACTCGCAGCAGTCGCCGCCGCAGGCCTCGGAATAACCGCCACAGCCACACGCCGCCTCAAGAACTCAAAATAGCCGCCAAAGCATACTACCTTCGCCAATCCACAAACCCAGAGACAAAAAGAGGCCCGTTTCCCCAACCCAGGGAAACGGGCCTCTTTAACTGTAAAAATTCAAGCAACAGCACCGCCGCCTCTTGAACCACATAGCCTTCAATGCCCAGACAACACCAGCAAGCCGCATTCCGCAAGGGATAGATTTAATTAGATAAACGCGCCTTTACGGGTGATTTTTGAACGACGGGGCCCGACCGGCGGCGAGGTGTTTGGTAGTCGAGCGATCCCGCAGGCGAAGCCGAGGACCAGCGAGACACCAAATACCTCGCCGCCGGCCGGGCCATGTCGCGGCACCAAAAAACGCCCGTGCGCTCGATGGATTCGGATGCCCGACAGAGGCTCCTTATGGCTGCTTCCTTCCGGACCTGACCAGATTCGGAACATGTCGTCATCCGAACCCATCGAACGCGCTAGGCGCTCGGTATATCTTACCTGCTCCCGCCCGCCAGAGCAAGGTAGCTAATTTGGGACGGAGCTTTTTTGACTACTTTTGCAGCCCGATTGCCAGAGCAGCCAATGAGTAGTCAAAATAGTCCCATCCCAAAATGACCGGCTTGGTGCCGCACCACAGAAAGGGCCCATCTACTACGTTTAGGCCACAGGGGTCAACCATAGCCGACTTTTTCGAAAATCGGCAAGCTTTCTACCTGCGGTTTTGTTTTGCAAATTCCGGAATGGTCGAGGGTGGCCGGTTTAACGTAGTAGATGGCCACGTTTCGTGGCAGGCGGTCCGACCCAAGGCACAAGGCAGCCAACCTCGAATGGACATTCTCGAAGTTGCGGTGGAATACGGACTGAATTGGCACCTTAAAAACAAAAACACTCCGTATTTCACCGCAACTTATAGGGAGATAGGCCTTAGAGGCGAGCGAGGTCGTAGGATTGGGCGGCTGCCTCGCCGGCACAGATGAGGTTGGTTGTGGCTTCTTGCGAATCGAGTGCCCGTTCCAGGTCCATGGGCTTGCGGCAAATCGGCAAAACCAAGTCAATACCCTGCCCATATACCGCGTCCAGGTTGACGGCGCGACCGCCCACGACGGCGACCACCGGCTTGCCATATCGCTTCGCACGACGAGCCACACCCACCGGTGCCTTACCGGCGGCGGATTGCTCGTCCATATTGCCCTCGCCCGTTATGACCAGGTCGACATCGCGCACGCGCTCGTCAAACCCCACGAGGTCGAGCACCGTCTCCACACCCGAGCGTAGCTCCGCGCCGAGCGCCAGCAACGCCGCGCCCAAGCCACCGGCAGCGCCCGCGCCGGGTACACCGAGCACCGAGCCAAATGTCCGTGCGCCCTCGGGTGTGCGCAACAACCCCTGGGCTCGAGCTCTGGCAATCGCCGCATCGAGCAAGCGACCGTAGCCGACCATCCAGCCGTCGTATCTGCGCAGCACCTCGACATCATCCGCCGGCAGGCCCTTCTGCCCGCCAAACACCGCCAGTGCGCCTCGACGCCCCACGAGCGGATTCTCGACATCCGAAAGCACAACGATGCGAGCATCATCCAAAGCCTGCAGCGCGGGCGCCAAATCAACGCTCGCCACCTGCTCAAGGCCGGCAAGACCGGGGGCGACATCGCAGTCCTGATCATCGACCACACGCGCGCCCAGCGCCTGCAGCATGCCGGCGCCACCGTCGTTGGTGGCGCTGCCGCCCAGACCAATATAGAGTGTCTTTGCGCCCATGCGAACCGCGCGAAGCATGAGCTCGCCCACGCCATAGGTTGTGGCCGCCAACGCCGCCGACTCCGTACAAGGCGAATACCCAATGCCGGCCGCCTCGGCCATCTCGATGACCGCGGACTTGTGCTCGACATCAACCAGCATCCGGGCAGACACGCGGTCGCCCAAGGGCCCTGCGACCTCGCAGGTTGAGAGCTCGCCACCGCAGGCGGCAACGGCATCGAGCGTTCCCTCGCCACCATCTGCCAGCGGCAATGCGCGCACCTCGGCATCGGGCCAAACGCGGCGCACGCCTTCGGCAACCGCCGCCTCCGCCTGCGCGCTCGAAACGCTGCCCTTAAAGGAGTCGATCGCCAACAGCACACGGCGGGGTCGGCGGCACGCAGGACCAAAGTCAACCGCCGTGCCAGCATCCTCACCGGCACCTGCAAGCGCTGCGGCGTGAGCGGCGTGTGCTTCAAGATCGGCCCCACAACCGCAATCAGCGCCGCCCGCTCCGCGCAGACCGCCAAAATAGCTACTCAGCAGCTCGCGGCATTCATCCGCCAGGACCCCAGCCGTCACGTTAAACCGATGATTCAGGCGCGAGTCGGCATTCAGGTCATACAGCGAACCCAGCGCGCCCGCCTTGGCATCACTCGCGCCATACACGCAGCGCCCCACGCGCGCGTTGACCATAAGGCCCGCGCACATGCAGCAGGGTTCCAACGTCACATAAACCGTACAGTCGAAAAGGCGCCAGCGGCCAAGCGCCTGGGCAGCGGCGCACACGGCCGCAAACTCGGCATGAGCCGAAGGGTCCTGGTCGAGTTCGCGCCGATTGTGCGCCCTCGCGACGATCTCACCGTCGCGCACCACTACGGCTCCGATGGGCACCTCGCCCACCGCAGCAGCGGCGCGCGCCTCCGCCAACGCCTCGCGCATGAACTTCTCGTCGATTTCGGTGATCGTCATCGTTCGCCTTCCCTGTTGCAAATTCAAAACGATGCTATCATTACGACTCACGGAGAGATGGCAGAGCGGTTGAATGCGGCGGTCTTGAAAACCGTTGAGCGCGAGAGCGTTCCGGGGGTTCGAATCCCCCTCTCTCCGCCACTCCTAGTGATGCACCGGTGTCATGGTCCGCTCAAACAACGCATCGACCACGTCGGCTATCTCAGGTCGACGCTCAAGATCGTGGCCCGATTCCCACCATATCGTGAAAAGTCGAATAATACCGCCGGCGACAAACTCAGACGTCGTCTCGAGTGACACGGGGGCCAGGGCATCCTCGGCAAGCACGTTCATCACACGCTCGCGGATGGAGCGGGCAATGCGGTCGCAAATAACGTTGGTCAACATGCCCGACATGCTGCTTGCCAAAATGTTATCCATGAGCCGCTCGTGCGTCAGAATCAAATCCATGGCATCGTCCAAAATCGCGTGGCGAAGCGCGCGCACGTCCTCGGCAGACACTGCGCCGGCCTCATCGGGCTGTTTTTGCGGCAAGCCCGACATGAGCTCATCGATATAAAAGGCAAAGTAATCGTTCTTGTCGCGAAAGTGCTTGTAGAACGTCGTGCGGCGAATCATGGCCCGGTCGCACAGCATGGCAACCGTCAGGTCCTCAAAACGATGCTCCTCGAGAAGCTCGGTGAAGGCATCGAAAAGGGCGCGGTAGGTTTTCTTAATGCGAAGGTCCACTGGTATCGCCATCCTCAGGGCAAAGACAACACTCGTCAATCTGTCGCATATCTTACACCTGTACCTCGCGCGCTTTGCCCCGGTGCCGGCCCCGCCGAAAACACAACGCTTACCGGAAAGTTCGGCACGGCAAAACGTTGCGGGTATACTAGTAGCGTTATACCAACGGCAGCTGGCGCATGCCGCCGCGGCCATTCGAAACGGAGACATCATGATTACCGTCATCATCGGCATCGTTGTTGTCATTGTGATTGTCTGCGCCATCGCCGGCATCTACAACAACATGGTCACCAAGCGTAACCGCATCGATAACGCCTGGCAGAACATCGATACGCAGCTGCAGCGCCGCAACGACCTGATCCCCAACCTGGTCGAGACCGTCAAGGGCTACGCCAAGCACGAGCAGGAGACGCTCTCCGCCGTGATCAGCGCGCGTAACACCGCCGTCAAGGCCACCACGCCCGAGGCCAAGATGGAAGCCGACAACGTGCTGACCGGTGCGCTGCGCCAGCTCTTCGCCGTAGCCGAGGCCTATCCCGATCTTAAGGCAAACACCAACTTTACGCAGCTGCAGGCATCGCTCGAGGATACCGAGAACAAGATTAGCTATGCACGCCAGAGCTACAACGACTGCGTGCTCAGCTACAACAACGCCATTCAGACGTTCCCGGCTGTCATCTTTGCCGGCATCTTCCAGTTTAAGGAGCGCCAGGGCTTCGAGGCCGCCGAAGCAGCCCGCCAGGCCCCGACCGTCAAGTTCTAACAATCACGGCCGAGTCTTAAGCCAGTTCATCAACCCTTTAGGGTCCAAGGCACAAACCTTGGGCCCTTTTCTTATCCACGCACAACGCGCGGCCAATAGACCGCGCACCATCTTTTTTCAGATTAATCATTGCCCGTTGTGACATCGCCGAACCCGTAGGGCAGAGAGCAAGTTCCCCCCCCCCCCCCCCCCCCCCCCCCCCCCCCCGGCGCACTCCGCAGGACGCAAGAAGCCCTCGCCGCACGAAGTGCGCAGCGAGGGCTTCTTGCATGTCCGAGGACGCGCCGGGGGGGAACTTGCTCTCTGCCCGGATAGGTAAGACAGCTTACGCGACGGTGTAAACCCAGTTGTGCTTATCCTCGACAGCACCAGACTGGATACCAGTCAGGGTCTCGCGGAGCTTCTTCATCACAGGGCCAATCTCGGTGTAGCCAGCCGGGAAGGTCACAGTCTCGTCGGCGCCGTAAACCTTGTTGTCGATCTCGCCAACCGGGGAGATGACGGCAGCGGTGCCGCACAGGCCGCACTCCACAAAGGTGCCGGCCTTGACCTCGGCCCACTCGACGGGACGCTGGTCAACGGTCATGCCCAGGTCCTGAGCAACCTGAACGAGCGAACGACGGGTGATAGAGGGCAGGATGGAGTCAGTGTGCGACTGCGGAACGACGAGCGTGCCGTCCTCCTTCACGAACAGGACGTTGGCACCGCCGGTCTCCTCGACATAGGTGCGGGACTCGGAGTCGAGATACAGGTTCTCGGCATAGCCCTCGCGGTGAGCCTCCATCGTGGGCTTGAGGGACATGGCGTAGTTCAGGCCGGCCTTGATGTTGCCGGTGCCGTGCGGCGCGGCGCGGTCGTACTCGGAAACGCGCAGTTTAACGGGCTTGAGGCCACCCTTAAAGTACGGACCGACCGGGGTCACGAGAATGCGGAACGTGTACTCAGGAGCGGGAGCCACGCCGATCACGTCACCGGAGCCGATCATAAACGGACGCACGTACAGGGTCGCGCCGGAACCGAAGGGCGGAACCCAGGCGGCGTTGGCAGAAACGACCTGCTTGACGGCCTCAACGAACTTGTCCTTGGGGAACGGGGGCATCTCGAGGCGCTGCGCAGAGTTGTACATACGCTCGGCGTTCATATCGGGGCGGAAGCAGACGATGCTGCCGTCCTCGGCGGTGTAGGCCTTCAGGCCCTCAAAGACCTCCTGGCAGTAATGGAAGATGCCGCCGCACTCGGAGACATGCAGGGTGTGGTCGGTGGTCAGGCCGCCTTCGTCCCACTCGCCGTCCTTCCAATGGGCCTCGTAGCTGTAATCGGTCTTCATGTAGCCAAAGCCGAGGCTACCCCAATCGATATCCTTCTTCTCGACAGTCATATGTCGCTCCTTACATACACAGTTGCAAACTCGCGAACCCGCACGCAAGGACCGAGGCCGGCCGCGTCGCAACGTCGCACGCCCGGAGCGTAGAGCCGGACGGGACACGCGAACAGCGCCAAAGCCGATGGCACGTCGATTCGCATGCACGAGATTGTACTCCCCGTACGCGTCTGATAAAACGCTTTTCTTTAACTAAGTAAAGTATTTTCATTTGACCGAAGCTGAAGAGGCCCGCCACCGTAAACGGGGACGGGCCTCAACTGCACGGTTTGCGCGTTGGCTCGAGCTATGCGTTCTTTTTGCCCAGCTTAGCCTTGACCAGACCGACCACGGTCGGGATGATCGACACGGCAACGATGCCAACGATTAGCAGCTCAAAGTGCTCCTGTACAAAGGGAATGCCACCAAAGAAGTAGCCCAGCAGTGTAAAGAGCGTTGACCAGGTAATGCCACCCAGCACGTTAAAGATGACAAAGTTGCGCCAGTGCATGCCGCCCATACCGGCAATAAAGGGCACAAAGGTGCGGATAAACGGGAAGAAGCGACCCAGGAAGATGGCCAGGTGGCCCCACTTGTCCAAGAAATCCTCGGACTTTTTGATGCGCTCGGGCGTCATAGCCTTGACCTTGCCCGAAGCGATGATCTTTTTGCCAAAGAAGTGACCGATCATAAAGTTGCACTGATCGCCCAAAATGGCAGCGGCCCATGCGGTGGCCAGAAGCGCCACAATGTTAAAGCCGCCATTGTGGGCAAAGAAACCCGAGGCGAACAGCAGCGAATCACCGGGAAGGAACGGGAAGAACACCACGCCCGTCTCGATAAAGATGATCAGGAACACGCAGCCGTAGGCCATAAGCGGGCCGGCGGCGATCCAGCTGGCGATCGCGGTGCGCGGGTCCTTAAGCAGCTCGGCAATAAAATTGATGAAACCCATGAAGTAAAACCTCTCAGTTGTGGGCGCGGATACGTCCAAGTTGACCAGTATACGGTTGCGGTGCCCCCTCGTGCGCAACCCCACAAAAGCATGACTCCATTACCAGCAAGTTTGCATAACTGACACCTGTCGCGCAATGCCGCCAAGATTGTCCTTCCTAATCCCTAGCGAATCGCTATACTTTATTGAATCGCATTGCCATGGCGCTAAGGGAGGGCGGCCGGTGAGCTTTATCAATACCATTCGCGAGGACATCAAGACCGTCCAAGCGCAGGACCCCGCCGCGCAAAACGGTCTGGTCATCTTCCTTTCCTATCCTGGCCTGCACGCCAAGTGGAACCACGTGCCCGAGCACTGGCTGTGGGAGCATGGACATCGCTCGCTCGCCCGCGTGCTCTCGCAAATCACCCGCCACATCACCGGCGTCGAGATTCACCCCGCGGCACAGATCGGCAAGCATTTCTTTATCGACCACGCCATGGGCGTCGTCATCGGCGAGACCACCATTGTGGGCGACAACTGTGTGCTCTACCAGGGCGTCACGCTCGGCGGCACCGGCAACGAGACCGGCAAGCGTCACCCCACCCTGGGCAACAATGTCACGGTGGGCACGGGCGCCAAGGTGCTCGGCAACATCCGCATCGGCAACAACGTCAAGATCGGCGGCAACTCGGTCGTCGTTAAGGACGTCCCCGACAACTGCACCGTCGTGGGCGTGCCGGGACGCATCATCAAGCGCAACGGCTGCCGTGTGTTCGAGGAGAGTTTCGACGCCAAGCAGCATCGCGAGTACATGCCCGATGACGCCGCCGAGCAGTCCGCCCTCAACCGCCAGGGCATCACCGAGAATGCCCGCCGCGTCAAGGAACTCGAGCGAGAGGTGGCCGAGCTCAAGGCCCTCGTCGCCAAGCTCGTGGACGAACGCTAGGAACGCAAGCGGCACAAAACGACATCGGCATCAACGCAAAGGCGCGCCAGGGAATTCACCCCCGGCGCGCCTTATTTGTGATGTGGCAAAGAGACTGTCCCTTTGTCACATTATGCGAACTGGCTCAGATAGAGGTCGGCGTAGGCACCCTCGGCTGCGAGCAGCTCCTTATGCGTGCCCTGCTCGATGATGTTGCCGTGGTCCATGACCAAGATCAGGTCGGCGTCCACGATCGTCGACAGGCGATGCGCGATCACAAAGCTGGTGCGCCCGCGCATGAGCGCGTCCATGGCGCGGCCGATGGCAAGCTCGGTGCGCGTGTCCACGCTTGAGGTCGCCTCGTCCAGGATGAGAATCGCCGGGTTATTGAGCAGCACGCGTGCGATGGTCAGCAGCTGACGCTGGCCCTGGCTGATGCTCTCGGCATCGTTGGCCACGCGCGTGTCGTAGCCCTGCGGCATGGTGCGCACAAAGAAGTCGACCTGCGCGGCACGAGCGGCCGCGACAATCTCCTCGCGCGTCGCCTCGGGGCAGCCGTAGGCGATGTTTTCGGCAATCGTGCCATCGAACAGCCAGGCGTCCTGCAGCACCATGCCAAACTGCTGCCGTAGCTCGCCGCGGTCCATGCGGCTCGTATCCACGCCGTCGAGCGTAATACGCCCGCCGTCAATCTCGTAGAAGCGCATGAGCAGGTTGATGAGCGTCGTCTTGCCTGCGCCCGTGGTTCCCACCACGGCAATCTTCTGGCCCGGCTCGGCGGTAAACGACACGTCGCGCATGAGCGGCTTGTCGGGCGCGTAGCCAAAGCGCACATGCTCAAAGGCGACGTGGCCCTCCACCTTGCCCGGCAGCTTGGCGGCGACCGCCGGCAACGGATCGGCTTCCATCTCGGACTCGTCGAGCAGGTCGAACACGCGCTCCGCGCTTGCCAGCGCGCTCTGCAGCGAGTTAAAGGTAAACGACAGCTGCGTCATGGGCTCGGATGCCTCGTAGATAAACTGGAAGAACGCCTGGAACACGCCGACGGTCATATGTCCGGCAACCAACATGCTGCAGCCCACAAGCGCAATCACGATTTGCGCCAAACGGCCGATAAAGCGCACCGCAGGGCCGACGGCATTGATCATAAAGTCGGCCTTGGTGCTCACGCGCGCCAGCTCCTTCGAAGCCTCGTGCACCTCGGCAGAGCTCTGGCGCTCGCGGTTGAACGCACGGATTACCAGACGGCCCGAGTAGCCTTCCTCGACCGCGCTCGTAATCTTGGACACCCACTCCTGGCGCTCGCCCGTCACATCGTGCGTGCGGCGCGAAACGACCTTCGTCACCAGCAGCGAAAGCGCCGTAAAGAACAAAAAGACGAGCGTGAGCGGCACGCTAAACACGAACATCACGCTCACGGCACCCACCACGGTACCGATCGACACCAGAAGCTGCAGCAAGCCGCGCTGCATGCTCTCGGACATCTTGTCCAAGTCGTTGGTCGCACGGCTGACGACCTCACCGGGACGATGTGCGTCAAAAAAGGCAAGCGGCAGACGGTTGAGCTTTTGTGCGATGCGGTTGCGTAGGCGCAGGTTGAGGCGCTCGGCAACGCTCGACATCAAAAAGCTCTGGAGTGCGTAGAACGAGGCGGCGGCCGTCCAAATCATAAAGTAGATGAAGATGGTCCTGCCGCAGTTCTCCCAGGTGATGCTGAAGGTGGTATCGTTGGCAAACGCCACCTGAATGTGGCCCCACAGCTCATCGATCACACGGGCGCTATATGCCGGCGCAGCGGTGTTAAAGATGGCATAGAACACAATGCTCGCGAACACGATATAGAAGCGCCAATGGTCGCCGGCAGCCTCGCTCCACAGGCGGCGCACCGTCGCCCAGGTGTCGCGGGGTTTCTCGTCCTCGTCCTCGTCGTCCACATCGCGCATGCGCTCTGCCTCAGCGCGGGCGCGCTCGTCCTCGGCGCGCTCGTTTTCCTCGTAGAGCGCTTGGCGGCGAGCCTCGCGCTCGGCTGCAGCCTTGGCGGCGTCATCCAGCTCGGTCGACATGGCAGCCCGCTCGACCGCTTCCTCGGCAGCGTCCGCAGCGGCGGCATCGACAAGGCCGCCCTGCTTCTTGAGCTCCTCGGTCATGCTACTCACCTCCCTTCATCTGCGATTCCGCGATGGCGCGGTACACCTCGCAGGTTTCCATAAGCTCGCCATGCGTGCCCAAGCCCACAACCTCGCCATCCTTGAGCACGACAATCTGGTCGGCATGCAGAATCGTCGAGATGCGCTGCGCGATGATGAGCACCGCGGCATCGCGCGTCTCGTCTTGCAATGCATGGCGCAGGGCCGCATCGGTCTTAAAGTCCAGGGCCGAAAAACTGTCATCGAAGATGTACAAATCGGCCTGCTTCATGAGCGCGCGAGCTATGGCCAGGCGCTGGCGCTGGCCGCCCGAAAAGTTCGTACCGCCCTGGGCAACCGGGGTATCGAGCCCCTGCGGTTGGTCGAGTACAAAGGTGCTCTGGGCAACCTCAAGCGCGTGAAGCATGTCGCCCTCGGTCGCGCCTTCGTTACCAAAGCGAAGGTTGCTCGCTACCGTGCCCGAGAACAGCCACGCCTTCTGCGGCACATAGGCAATGCGCCCGCGGATTTCGTCTTGCGTAAGCTCGCGCAGGTCCACACCATTCAGGCGAATGGAGCCCTTGGTGGCATCGTGGAAGCGCAGCAGAAGCTTTGCCACCGTCGATTTGCCCGAGCCTGTCGAGCCAACGATCGCAGTCGTCTGACCGCGACGGCAGGCAAAGCTCAGGTCGCACAGGGTGTCCTCGTCGGCATCGTCAAAGCGAAACGACATGTGGTCGAACACGGCCACCGCATCGGCTTCGTCTTGGGGCTCGCGCGCCCCGTCATCCAGCGTGCGCTCGCCATCGACGATGCTCGGCTCAATCTCCAACACCTGCTGCGCACGGTTCAGGCACGCGGCAGCACGCGGAAGCGTCAGCACCACCATCTGGGCCATCATCACAAAGAACAGGATCAGAATTGCATACTCCAGCACCGCCGAGATACTCGCAATCTGCATGGCGTGGGCGCCTACGCGGTTGCCGCCCACCCACAGCACCGCCACCTCGGCGATGTTCATCAAAAAGAAGCTTGAGCTGTCGAGGCCCACAAACAGGTGGTTGACTTTGATGGCGTTGGCGGCGTATTCGCTAAACACCTCGTCCAGACGCCGTTCCTCGTGGCGCTCCTTGTTAAACGCACGGATGACGCGCACGCCCACAATATTCTCGCGCAGCACCACGTTCATGCGGTCGATAAAGCCCTGTAGGCGCATAAAAATCGGCGCCGCGTTGGCAACCGTAAAGACCGCCGCCACCAGCACAATCGCAACGACTACGCCCAGAAGCGTGCCCATGGCGGGATCGATAAACCAGGCGAAGATGATGCCCGCCACAGCCAAAAACGGCACGGGCAGCACCAGCTGAATCGTCTGCAGAATCGCCTGCTGAATCACGTTGATGTCGTTGAGCGAGCGCGTGATCATCGATCCGGTGCCAAAGCGCTCAAAATCGCTGGCCGCGAGCTCGAGCGATTTGTCGTACACGGCATTGCGAATATCGCAAGCCACGTTGGCGGCCAGGCGCGCCGAAAGATAGCAGCCCAGCACCGTGCCGCCGCTAGCCATGCTGGTTGCGATAAACATGTATAGGCCGTTGCGTAAAATGTAGTCGACATCGCCCGTGGTAATACCGGTGTTGACCATGTTCGCCAGCATCGTGGGAACCAACAGCGTACCGACGTTATCCACCAGCAGCACCAGCAGCGTCACTGCGACAAGCCCTCGATATGGCTTTAGAAACCTCATTAACAGTCGCACGACTCCCCCTCACCTTGATTCTCGGCTTGGCTCTCGGCAGCGATATGCTGCTTAAAGGCATCGCACTCATCGCCGAGCACCTGAGAGAATTTGCCGATCAAGCGCATAATCTCGCGCTGCTCACATGGCTCAAGCGCGCCAAAGGCTCGCTGTTCGGCCTTGAGTGCCGGCAACGCATAACGCTCGGCAAATCGCCTGCCCTCTTCGGTCAGGCTCACAACCTTGCTCTTACGACTGCCTTCGGCAAACTCCAACGTTGCGAAGCCCCGCGCCGTCAAGGTTTTAATTGCCGAGTTGATGGTCTGCTTGCTGTAGAACCATTCGCTTGTCAGACGGCTTACGGCAATACTGCCGCCCGCCGTGCTGGTGTCGACGAGCATCCAATAGGCGCAGTCCGAAAGGCCGCAGGCGCGCGAGAACTCCGAATAGATATGGTCGAGTCCATTGAGCAACCGATCGAAGTCGACCAGCGTAACCGCACTATTCATCTATCCCACCATTCGATTGTCCGATTTTTGACCAATTTTGTGTCTCTAGATTAGTCCGAGTTTTGACTATCGTCAACAGGCTCTCCGCAAATGCGCGCATTTTATGGCCTATCGGCAGAAAAAGACCGCCGGCGCGGGGGCGGCGCCAGCGGTCACGTGAAAATCGGGTTTTATTGCCTGTTAAGCGGCGACGGCCTCATAGACCGTAGCACCCGAGAAGCTGTCATGCAGGCTTTTGCCGGCAATCCACGGCAGCTCGACGACCTCGCAGACCGTGTTGACCAGCTCGGAGCAGTCAGTAAAGTGGCCCTTGTCGTTGAGGGCCTCGCAATCCTGAACACGCCAATAGCCATCGGTGTGCGTGATGTAGTACTCGTGATCGTTGATCGACACGAAAGCGCGCGTCTTGGAACGCAGCAGCTTCAGAAATCCTTCGAAATCGGTCTCGACGACATCTCCAGCCTGGAACATGATGTTACCTCCTGGCCCGGCGCCACCACGGCGCATTGATAAACGTTGGTACTCCTTTAGTAAAACCTTTATCAAAGGTTATGCGTTCGTCATTTAGGCAAGTGGTAAAAAACCGCAGGGTAGACGGGATAAAACGTTTAACCATCCCATTTGTTTGTCACATTCTGAAGGTACTTTTATGCAAACCTACTTTCCCAATTGGAATCTATCCTTTTGGCTGGGTAATTGACCGTCTATCGTTTAAGCCCGACGGGTATGAACGGGGCATCTGCAACGCCACCGCAAGGAGACACCATGGAGACTATCGAAGCACTCATTCACCGTCGCAGCTGCCGCAACTACAGCGATCGTCCCGTCGAGGCCGAAAAGCTTGCACGTATTATCGAAGCCGGCCAATATGCACCGAGCGGCATGGGCCGCCAACCGGTAACGTTTGTCGCCGTCACCGACCCCGCGACCGTCGAGCGTCTTTCACAGCTCAACGCCCAGGTCATGGGCAGCAACAGCGACCCCTTCTATGGCGCCAAGACCGTTGTGGTGGTGCTGGTTGACCGCAGCGTGCCCACACATCTGGAAGACGGCTCGCTCGCTATGGGCAACTTGCTCAACGCCGCCTATGCACTGGGTGTCGATTCGTGCTGGATTCACCGCGCGCATGAGGTCTTTGACTCGCCCGAGGGCCTGGAGCTGCTGGCCAGCTGGGGACTGCCCGCCGACGGCAGCCTGCGCGGTGTCGGTAACTGCATTCTTGGCTACGCCGAGGACACGCTACCCGAGCCCAAACCCCGCCGCGACAACGTGGTATACGTCAAGTAGCGCAGGAGTGTCCCAAACTGCCGGCAGAAAAGGAACGTCCCCTTCTGCCGGCAAGCTATGTTGATATTTGAGTAGTCGTCGTTTCGTTCGTCTGGGCCGTTTCGGCGTCGTCGCCTTGCTTATCTTCGTCCTTTTGCGCGTCGGCGATGGTGGAGGCCGCCGCGACGATACCGCGCTGGGGTGCGACGCCCGTCTGGGTCTGAGCGCCCTCGACAACTTCTGTGCCTGCATGCGCGAGCTCGGGCGATTTAAACACTGCGTCCAAGTTGGCGCCACCGCCGGCGTAGCCGAGCGCGGCGAGTGCGATGACGATCACTGCAACGGCGGCCACGATCGGCACGTAGCGATGCCAGCCGGCGGGATTGAGCCCGCTGCGGCGAGCCGCCCCGCGGCTGATGTAGCCGAGCGTTCCGTCGTGCTTGAGCTTTGAGCCCACCACGCGTTTGCGGCCCCACAGCGAGGACTCTGCCTGCATTGCCAAGCGGGCGCTTGCCGAAGGATAGCCGTATTTAGTGCGCTTGAACGAGCCATCAAACCCCGAGGCGTGTTTGCCCCACGTCACCGATGTTGTGCGTCGGTTGACCGGCGCGGCACTCCGCCTTCTGCGGCTCGGTTTTGAAGTCTCAGCCATATGCCCTCGCACGCCGTAACCAAATCGAAACAATAACGCTTTGGACTGTAGCACACGCGTCGCGTGCGGTCACGGGCGCCTCGCTCAACGGTCATCGTCCTTCAGCAAGCGCCACAGCGTTGTACGGCTTATGCCCAGCACCTCCGCCGCACGGGTTCGGTTGCCGTGGAGATGGTCTACAACCAGATGCGCGATATCTCGCTCGGTATCGGCCAGCGGTCGCAGGATATACAGGTCACTTTCAAGCGTCGGGGCGCCAAAGGTTGCGGTCTTAATCACGTCCTCTTGGGCGAGCACTTCCTCCGCCACAGCGCGGTCCACCGTGCCCGTCCCCACCAATATATACAGTCGTTCCGAGACCTCGCGGAGCTGCAGATAGTTGCGCGGCCAGCGGTAAGCATCGAGCGTCTTCGTCGCCGCGGCAGACAGTGTGGGCGCTGCCGTCCCAAATGCGTCAGCGAGATATTCCAAATAGCGCGCAACCTTCGTCGACGCGGCTCCCTGCTCGGCGATTGCCGGCGCCACGCTCACCGCACAGGCGAAGCGCTCGGTCACAAAGGCGGCTTGATCACTTTCGCTGCCGCCCGGCATGTCATCCGCCGTCAGCACCACATGACAGCGCGTCGCCAACGCGGTGTCGGCCATCGTGGAAACCAGCTCGCGGAGGCGCTGGGGGCCAACCGCATTCCAGCCCTCAATGCAAAGTGTCAGCCCCGTTTGGAACAGCGGCGATTCGGAGCTTTTGAGCACATGGCGCCAACCGCGATCGGTGAGTTCATCGAGCGCGACGGAAACAAAGGGCTGATCGGCAAAAGGACCGTCCAGATAGAGGCGCTTGGCGATCTCAACCTGACCCGCTCCCAGCTCACCCTCGAGCATAAGGGGCACGCCGCGCGCATAGCTCTCGGCAACCGGTGCAGCCACCGCAGCGGCACCCTCAACGATGCCGTACGCGCTCGATTCATAGCGGGCCTCAACTTCGTCGGCGTTGAGCCACTCGATGCCCGCATGCGCCGCGGCGCCGCGCACCTCGCGGACCACGACGACCCAAAGGCCCCCGCCCTCTTTGTCGGTGGAGCGAACGGTCAGGCTCAGACGCGTACCCGCACGCCCCATAACCAGACGCGCGCCATCTCCTATACGGTCGAGGCGCTCGGCAACAAAAGCTGCCACATCCCGCTCAAGCGCCGCGTCATTCATGGTCGAGATCGCGACGTCCCCACGCGCATCGATTGCCAATGCCGAAGCCCCGGCAGCAGCTAGGGCCTCGGTCAAGATGTTCAGCTTGGCATCGCTATCCATGATTTGCCCCCGTCTGCAGCGACGTGCAACCGCCGACGGTCGCACGACCAAGTGTTTCAAAATTGAACGATATTGCTCACCAAACACTATAGGGCAGAAAGCGCCGTCCTGCGAGTATAGGTGTTGCCCCGCATCGCCATCCTGGCGGGGCGATAAGAGCTCTTCGGGACTTATAAACCTGCGGACAAGCCATACCCGCAAGAGCTCCTATCGCTCCACCGTGAGAATGCGCTCACCAGCATGCAGCACGCAAATAAGCTACTTCTCTACCAGATTCCCAGCACGTGTTGCATTCCCAAACTCATGCACGCAATGCCAATCCAGCAGCAAAAGCCCAGCGCGATGGGCTTGCCGCCCTTTTTGACCAGCTCGACGATATCGGTATTAAAACCAATAGCCGCCATGGCCATCACAATAAAGAACTTCGATAGCTCCTTGATGGGCGCCGTAATGGGCGCGGGAAGCTGAAGCACCGTGGTGATCACGCTCGCCAGCACAAAGAACAGCACAAACATGGGAAACGCGCGTTTAAGGGAGAACGTGCTTTTGGCGTCGCCGCCAGCCTTGCGCGCCAGATGCATCTGCCAGCATGCGAGGACCAACGTGATGGGGATGATGGCCAGCGTTCTGGTGAGCTTGACCACCGTGGCGCTCTCGAGCACATTGGCGCCGGGATGCATGCTGTCCCAGGCGCTCGCCGCAGCCGTTACGGACGAGGTGTCGTTGATGGCGGTGCCGGCAAACAGGCCAAAGCCCTCGTTGGTCAGCCCGAGCATGCCGCCGAGCGTTGGAAACACGAGCGCCGCGATAACGTTAAACAGGAAGATGACCGAAATAGCCTGGGCAATCTCGCGATCGTCGGCATCGATGACGGGTGCGGTCGCGGCGATAGCAGAACCGCCACAAATCGACGAACCCACACCCACAAGCGTCGCGATCTTACCCGGCACGTTCATAACGCGACAGAGCACAAAGGCGATGACAAGCGAGGTCGAGATTGTCGCCACGATAATGGGCAGCGACTGGGCGCCCTTGGACAGAATCTGGGAGAGGTTCATGCCAAAGCCAAGCAGGATAACCGCGTACTGCAAGACTTTTTTGGACGTATAGGTAACGCCGGCGGCGAGCTGTTCGCGACGTTTCTTGGGAAAGACGAGCGCCAGGACCATGCCAAAGAGAATGGCAAACACCGGCCCGCCGACCACCTCAACCTGTTTGCCGAGCAACGTCGCGGGAATGGCGATGATCAGGCAGAACAAGACGCCTTTCCAGCGCTCGCGTACGATATTTGCCAGTTGCATATGGGATTCCTTCTTTCTATTTCACGTTTGCGACGGCTTATGATACGGCAACATTGAGCGCAGCCTTGCGCAAACACAGACTAAGATGCCGCAATAGTTCTCAGGCAACAGCCGAATTACCCACCGCGGAGAGCTGATTCGCGGCATAATTAACAACTGACATATGAGTTTGATAGAACAGTTGCGAGGCGCTATGGAAGAATCGATGCACGTCGGCGAGCAGGAAACGAGCCTACAGGACCAGTCCTACCACACCATTCGACGCAAAATCGTCTACCTGGACTACAAGCCGGGCGAAAAGCTGGGCGTCAAGCAGCTTTGCGATGACCTGGACATGGGTCGCACGCCCGTGCGCGAGGCTTTGGTTCGCTTGGCGCAGGAAGGCCTGGTGCGCACCGTGCCCCAGAGCGGCACCTACGTCTCACCCATCAACCTCACCCTTGCCGAGAGCGCCTGTTACATCCGCGAGCATCTGGAAAAGCAGGTGATTGTGGAGTGCTGTGCGCGCGCCACGTCGGCTGGCATCGAGCAGCTCGACCGCGCCATCGCGCTGCAGGAAAAGGCCATGGCCGAAGAGGATCGCATCGGCTTCTTTTTGAGCGACAACCTCATGCATCACATGATTTTTAGCATCGCATGTCGCAGCACAGTGTGGTCGTGGCTCGAAGAGACCAATGCCGACCTGGAGCGCTTCCGCTGGCTGCGCGCTGCCACGCAGGTTCTCGACAATCAGGACATCGTGAACGAACACAAGCAGATTCGCCGCGCTATCGCCGGTCGCGACCCCATCGAAGCGAGCTTTTTGGTTAGCAAGCACCTGCATATGATGTTCCGCAACCAGACCGAGGTTCTGGACCAGTTCCCCGAGTACTTCGAGACCAGCAAGCTCCGCTAACCTGCCAAAAAGGGACAGGTTCATTTTGGCAGGTTTTACCATGGAAAATGCAACAAGGCCCGGCTCCGTCTTGATGCGGAGCCGGGCCTTAGTTGTTAGAACGGCGGAACAACAATTATTCGACCGTGACGCTTTTCGCCAGGTTACGGGGCTGGTCGACGTCGCAGCCGCGCAGGATGGCGACCTCGCGGGCGAGCAGCTGCAGCGGGACACTCGCCGTGATGGGGCTGAACACGTCGCGGACTGCCGGCACGCGGATAATGCAGTCGGCGATCTTGTTGATCTCCTCGTCGCCCTCGGTGGCAACGACGATGACTTTGGCACCGCGCGCCTTGCACTCCATAAGGTTCGACACGGTCTTGTCGTAGGTGGCACTCTTGGTGGCCACAGCGATGACAGGGAAGCCCGGGTCGATCAGGGCAATGGGGCCATGCTTCATCTCACCGGCGGCATATGCCTCGGCGTGCAGGTAGCTGACCTCCTTGAGCTTGAGCGCACCCTCGTAGGAAATAGCGGCACCCATGCCACGGCCCACGAACAGCGCCGACTGCGCGTCCTTGCACAGCAGGGCAGCCTCATGAACGGCCTCGGTTTGGGTATCCAAAATCCACTGGATCTGCTCGGCCGTATCGGAAAGCTCGCGGAACAGCATGCGCGCCTGCTTAGTGGTCAAGCGGTACTTGACCTGCGCCAGCAGCAGGGCCAAAAGCGTAAGGCTCACGACCTGGCCGATGAAGCTCTTGGTCGAGGCGACCGCGATCTCCTTGTTGGCCTTGGTGTAGATGACGCCGTCGCTCTCACGCGCCACGGGGCTGCCCACCACGTTGGTGATGCCGAAGACCTTGGCACCCTTGATGCGCGCATCGCGAATGGCGGCAAGGGTATCGGCCGTCTCGCCCGACTGGGACACGGCAACGACAAGCGTCGTCGGCGTAATGATGGGGTTGCGATAACGGAACTCGCTGGCCGCCTCCACCTCGGTGGGGATGCGAGCCCAGCCCTCAATGAGATTCTTGGCAATGAGGCCAGCGTGATAGCTGGTGCCGCAAGCGATCACGTAGACGCGGTCGATGTCGTTGAGCTCCTCGAGCGAAAGGCCCAGCTCGTCGATGTCGAGCTCGCCGGCCGGCGTCATGCGGCCCACCAGCGTGTCGCGCACGACGCGCGGCTGCTCGTGGATCTCCTTGAGCATAAAGTCGGGATAACCGCCCTTTTCTGCCATGTCCAGGTCCCAGTCGATGTGGGTGACCTTGGGCTCGATAACGTTGCCGGCCTCGTCGGTGTACTCGACGCCTGCGGGCGTAAGCTTGGCAAACTGACCGTCCTCGAGCACCACGACATCGCGGGTGGCGTCGATGAGCGCGATGACGTCGGAGGCGACATAGGCGCCGGTCTCGCCCGTGCCGACCACGATCGGGGAATCCTTGCGGGCCACGGCGATCACGCCGGGCTCGTCAGCGCACACGACGGCCAGACCATAGGCACCGACCACGTGGGCGCAAGCCTCGCGCACGGAGGCCATCAGGTCGTGCGTCTCGGCATAAGCCTCTTCGATCAGATGCGCGAAGACCTCGGTATCGGTCTCGCTCTTAAAGTGGTGGCCGCGGCCCTCCAGCTCTTCGCGCAGCTCGGCGAAGTTCTCGATGATGCCGTTGTGGACGATGGCGATACGACCGTCGCAGCTGGTGTGGGGGTGAGCGTTAACGACGGAGGGCTTGCCGTGGGTGGCCCAACGGGTGTGGCCGATACCGCAGGTAGCGTCGCTGTCGATGTTGGAAAGCTCGCTCTCCAAGCCCGCGACCTTGCCCACGCGGCGGATGACGTCGAGGTGCGCCGCGGCGCCCTCGCCCACCTCGAGCGCGACGCCCGAGGAGTCATAGCCGCGATACTCCATACGCTTGAGGCCTGTGACCAGGATGTTCTTTGCAATATCAGAGCCGGTGTAGCCGACAATTCCGCACATAGGATAAATCCCTTCGTCCGCTTGACTGCAAAACGTCCACGCACAGGGGGCGCTGAGACGCATAACGTTCGAGTATTGTACTCACGCAAACGCAAGCTGATATACCAGAAGTGGTATCTCAACTTGAATACCACTCGATACACACACCCCGCCCCGAAGGGGGCAGGCACCTTCGTGGTGGTTTGGTCTGACAGCATCGTTTGCCCAGATAAAACCTGCCAAAATAAACCTGTCCCTAATAGGCGGGTTTTGACACCTCAGGGGCGGGCGATGCTACAATCTGGCTTGTACTTGAAACGCATCAAAGGGGCCGCTATGGCAAAGGTAAAAATCAGCGACGTCGCGCGCGAGGCCGGGGTTTCGTTGGGCACGGTTTCCAACGCGCTCAACCACCCCGAAAAGCTGCGTCCCGAGACCCTCAAGCTCATTAACGAAACCATCAATCGACTGGGCTACCTGCCCAACCAAAGCGCTCGTCAGCTCGCGGGCGGCGCCACCAAGTCCTTTGGCCTGGTGCTCCCCCGTCTCGACCACGGCTTTTCACTCCAAATCGCCAGCGGCGCCCACAACGAGGCCCGCAAGCACGGCTACGACCTGCTCATCGCCAACGCCGATAACGACGATATTCTCGAGGACCATTACCTGCGCTACTTTATGGGCACCCAGATGTCCGGCGTCATGGTTCAGCCCATGGCATCCCCCGACTGGCACCCCGCCCTGACCAAGATGCCCGTGCCGATCGTCCATCTGGACATCCATTGCTCCGAGCCCGGCTACTACGTGGCCGCCGACAACGAGGCACAAGGCCGCATCATCGCCGAGCTCGCCATCGCCCGCGGCGCGCACCATATTGTCGTCGTCGGCCGAGCAGCATTTATGCAACTCACCCTGCGCGTCCTTGGCATTCATAAGGCGCTCGCCCTACATCCCGATATCAAGATCGAAGTCATCGACGCCGGCGAATGGAATACCGCCGCCGACGGCTACGGCATCGGCACCCAAATCGCCGCGCGCCCCGCCGACGAACGCCCCGATTTTGTCGTCGGCCTGACCGACGTGCTGGCCTCGGGCGTCATCTCGGCGCTGGTCGACAAAGGCATCGCCGTCCCCGGGCAAGTACGCGTAGCAGGTTGCGATGGCAACCCGCTCGCTTGGAGCGGATCGGTCCCGCTCACTACGGTAGCGCCCCCGGGCTACGAGATTGGCCGCAAGGGCGTTCAATTGCTCATGGAGCAAATCGAGAACAAGGCCCCAGCAAAGACCAAGCATATCCGCGTCGGCTCTACAGCGCGCACCGTCACCGCAGTCACCGCCGCCGAGGACATCAACCGCCAAGAACTGGTACGTCCGTTCCTGCTGGAACGCGCCAGCACCCAGGCAAGCAGCCAGACCGACGCCACGGCCATCAACCTCGGTGCGTATCTATAGCACGCCCGCAAGTATGCTAAGTCGCCGCTCAAGCAAAAGAGGCCCGACCATTGCCGGACCCCTTTTGTTTAAGCGCAAACGTAAGCAATTGCTCGTTTCAACGCCGCAATTGTCTAGCGCACGGCCTTGACCGCCGCCGCCAGATCGAACAACGTATCGAGCACGGCCTCGCAGCCATCCACCACGTCCTGCGGCAGCGGCACGATATCGGGGACGGCAAAGACGTGGCAGCCAGCCGTAATGCCCGAGACGCAGCCGTTGCGCGAATCCTCGACCACGGCACATTCCTCGGGAGTAAAGCCCGCGCGCTCGCAGGCGAGCAGATACATCTCGGGGTCGGGCTTGCCATGCACGACGTCCTCGCCACACGTTACCGTTTCAAACTTGTCAAAAAGACCGAATGCTTTAAGGTTGCGCTCGGCCGTAACATGGCGCGATGACGTTGCAAGGCCTACGTGATAGCCCGCAGCCAACAGCTCGTCTATGCACTCGGCAGCGCCGGCCTTAAGCTCCAGATCGGTCTTGACCATCTCGTCGCGAATCTCCTTGTGGCGGACATAGATCGCCTCGGCGGTCTCGTGGCTGCCGTAATGCTTATCGAGGATGTTCATGACATCGGGTAGCGTGCGACCGATAAACTGATGGATCAGCGCTTCATCAATCGCGAGCCCCAACTCAGCGGCGCCTGCCTTCCAGGCCCTAATCCCCAAACGCTCGGTATCGACCAGCGTTCCATCCATGTCAAAAATAACAGCCTTGATCATATCGGTCCCCCATCGACTCTCGCTGTCGCATTGCCGCAACTCTACCGCATTTGACAACTTGTATATAACGTATATACCATATTGCACTTTCGTTACACAGATAGAAGTCTTATGGCAAGTAACGCATTAGGATTATAGTTTTCAATCGAGTACTCAACGATAAGGATCGTTTCATGATTTTAGACACCACGGCACCCGCAGAGGAGCTTCAAGACAAGCTATCGGCGCTCGAACAGCTGCTTTTGGCATACGGGCGCGTGGCTATCGGGTTTTCCGGTGGCGTCGACAGCAGCTTTTTGGCCGCCGTATGCGCCCGCATCATGCCTACCAATACCCTCCTCGTCCATCTCACCACGCCGCTCATCGGCACGCCCGAGCAGGCTTCGTTTGAGCGGTCCGTTGATGGACAAGCCAATGAAGGACCGCATTTTAAACTCCCCGTGCTCAATCTTTCGGTGGATCAGCTGCAGCTCCCCCAGGTAGCCTGCAACGATGCCAATCGCTGCTACCACTGCAAGCACGCCGGCTTTACCGCCATCGTCAACCACGCCAAGTCGCTCGGCTTTCCCACCGTCATCGATGGCAGCAATGCAAGCGATCGCGGTGACTACCGCCCCGGCATGCGTGCGGCAAAAGAGCTCGGCGTACGCTCCCCTCTCATGGAGGTCGGCTTTACCAAGGACGAAGAGCGCGAGCTGCTGCGCGCATGGGGCTATCCCGTTTGGAACCTGCCGGCGGGAGCATGTCTTGCCACCCGCGTCCCCACGGGCGAGGAGCTTACGCGCGAGAAGGTCGATTTAATCCGCGCCTGCGAGGATTACCTGCACGATCTTGATCTGGCACAGGTACGCGCGCGCTTGATCGGCGGCTGCATGCATATCGAGGCCGCACCCGCAGATGTCGCCAAGATTGCTACCCTCGGTGGCAACGCCGTTGACGCCGAGGGCAAAACCCCGCTGCCCGCCGCCATCGAGTCCGCGCTGCGCGAGCTGGGCTGCGACCATATCTCCCCCGAGGTCACCCCCTACATTCACGGCAACATGAACCTTTAGGTTACGCCGTTTTACAAACGGCGTAACTGCTCGGCGCTGCGCAGGCCCCGGGCACGGCAATCTGACGTTCAACTTCACGGGCGCGACCAAAAGGTCAGCGCCCGCTTGTTTCACGTCACCTTACCGCACCCGGAGCCCGCTCGCTCGCATATGCTCAACCTGCACTGCGTTAACTGACCTGCCAATAAGGGACAGGTTTATTTTGGCAGGTTTTATCTGGGGAAATATCGCGAGGCAGTCGCCCCCCTAGCACCCATCTACTTCGAGAGACACAAGAGGGGCGACTCGGCTGCATCTACTTCTTCCGATAGCGGCGGTTGCGGCTCGTCGATGAACCCATTACTTCGATGAGTCCTTTATCCGCCATTTTTGGCAGATGGTAGCGGACGGACGAAATTTTGACCCCCGATGCAACCGCTATTTCTCGCGCCGTCATATCCACTTCGGCTCTGAGAGCCTCCAGGATCCTATCCGCTGTCGAAGCTGACGATTCTCTGCTCATATCGATAATCTCAAACGTGTCTTTGCCACATTTTGACAGGACATGTTTATCGACAAGATTCCCGCAGATCAGGCGAATGTCATCCGAATCCCACTTCAGGGCCTCTCGTATTTTTTGAACATCGCATACGCACCCATGCTCCCGCATAAACATGAGCAATGTTTCCTCGCGATCCGTCAGCTCGGTGCCCACATGGCTCTGAATCCACGTGCGGTTTTCAGCAAGCTCCGCCCCGTGCCGGGAAAGCAGCACCGTAAACGAATCGGCCTTAACGATAAATTTCGGCCTTCCAAGCGAACGAGACTCCATCTCGCGAATCATAGCCGGGATACCAGATCCCTGGCTTTCTGCAACGGCCCCCTCGGCATGCTCTAACGGCGTCGCCCCCATTAGGCTCATGAGCTTTGGGTTTCGGCAGCGCGATTCCCCGTCTGCAAGATTGTCCACCGTCTTTCCGCCCCAAAGCCCACCGGGGTTTTTGATCTCTATTCTGTCTGGATAGATATCGACACTCACGGCCTGCCCCACAAACATGGGCGAATATTCTCGATGGATGCAGGCGTTTGCCAAGGCCTCGCGCAAAACCTCCTGGGGAACTTCCCAATCCTCCCTTCTGCCAGCGCCTTGCACTATCGCCGCTTTGCGCAAGTTCCGTCCAATCGCGACAAGGGCATCTTCGATGCAAGCCGGAATCGGGCCATCGCACAACTGGCGGTCAATAAACCGGGGTTGCCCGGGTGCAGATTTTTCCACATCGGAATGAACGGCGACATCAATCATGAGTTTGGGATAGAACTGCTGGGGGTAAATTCCCGCCGACAGAAGCCCTGCGAGCTTCACCGCACCATCCTTTGTAGTGATATTGAGTCTGACCAGCTGCTTTTCCAGCGTATCGGCCCCGCGCAAAACGCGGGGGGTCTGCAGCCGGCGATTTGCGATAATAGACCGCACGACATCTGGATCCAAATCCTCGACTGTTGCCTCCGAAACCACCGTGCCGTCTGCATCGCTCGGAAGCAACGCACTCTGCAGCTCATATAGCTCAGCGGGTGACATCTTGATATCTTTATCATCCACGCGCTTGTAGCTACCGTTCTGCACGCCGCGCGCGCCGATATAGCAAGGCTTCGCTTTAAGCTCAAGTTCAAAGATGCGCACCAGAAGCACCTGGAGCCCGTCGACCTCGCCTCGATCAAGCTCGTACCGCGGCGCATGGGTCACCACTGCCGCTGAGCCTCCGTCTCCGATACCCGAAACAAACTGATCGCGCACCCTATCGATAGCGAAGTTAGCCGAAGGAACAAATCCTTCGGCTTCGTTTAGGCCCAAAATAATGAGCCCACCCGCAGTGTTCGCAAAAGCGCTCACTGTCTCCCATACGTCTGCGCTCAATTTATTCGTGCAGGCTTTAACTTCTACCGATGCGTCATCAGTCCCCCGCCTGCGAAGGCGCTCAACGATAAGGCCAAGAGGTTCATCCAGCAGCATTGGCATTCCGTCTCTCTAAAACGATAGATTTATCTCTCTAAAGTATAGTATATCTCTCTAACTTTAGAGAGATAAGCACCTTATTTTAGAGAGACATTTAGAGAGATGTATCGAATTCACTGTTAGATAGCCCAATGTTATCTCTTTAACTGGCTTTCTCTTTAGAGAGACAATTAGAGAGACGAGCGCGACCTCTCTAATCAAGGGCACCACTCTTTAAGGTGCACACTCCCTAACCGTGCCCTAAGTTGCGGTGAAATAGTCCCCCGATTAACCTGCCAAAAAGGGACAGGTTTATTTTGGCAGGTTTTATCTGGGGAAACGCTGAATAGCCCCACATTCACAACCGCCGCAGCTCCATATGAGGCAAATGAATCCGTAGCATTTATCCCAAATCTTAAGTATTTGTTCGACAGAACGGCCCCTGCTGGCTCCTGCTAGACTGGTAGACTCCCAACCGTCCATCCAGGAGCCTCCATGTCGCGCAAGTCCGCCTACAAGCAAGTACTTTCCATCGGCACCGCCGTGGTGCTCGGGTTTGCGCTGTTTACGGGATCGCTCGACGGAGCGCCCAAGTTACTGTCGCCGCAAAGCGATGAGCAGGCGGCGGCTCTGGCCGAAAAACAAAACGAGAGTCCCAGCCGCACCGACGACGAGGCAGACCTGGTCGCTCGGCTCGAATCGGGAACGGCGAGCTCCCCGGACCCTCAAAACAGCCAGGACTCTGGCGATGGCTCCGATTCCGCCGCACCCGACACCGATGACGACGCTTCCGCGGACAGCGCCGCCGCCCCCATCGACGAGGTCGAAAACCCCGATCTTGACCGCGCCCGCGGCGTATACCTCAGCAGCATTCCCGACTACGCCGGCAACCCCTACGTTGCCCTTCGCGCCGACAGCATGCACCCGCTCGGCACGCCATCATTCACACTCGATGAATACGATCGCGCCACCGAAGAGGGCTGCTTTAAGAAATTCTCCAAGCTCGACAGCCTGGGCCGCACTCGCAAGGCGCTCGCCTGCGTGGGCCCCGAGTCACTCGGTCAAGGCAAGCGCGGCGATATCTCGCGTATCCATCCTGCCGGTTGGCACCAGCAGCGCTACGACTTTATTCCGGGCCAGAGCCTCTACAACCGCTGCCACCTTATCGCCTGGTCACTCTGCGGCGAGAACGCCAATCGCAAGAATCTCCTCACCGGCACGCGTTATCTCAACGAGACGGGTATGCTGCCGTTTGAAGAGCAGATTCTCAACTATATTCGCGATACGGGCAACCACGTGCTCTATCGCGTCACGCCCATGTATAACGAAGAGGAGCTTGTCTGCCGCGGCGTGCGCCTTGAGGCGCAATCGGTCGAGGACCACGGCAAGACCCTGTGCTTCCATGTGTACTGCTACAACCTGCAGCCGCACGTGCAGATCGACTACGCCACCGGCCGCAACCAGGCATCCGGAGACTAGCGCCGACCAAGCTGCCCAAAACCTAAAATGATCCGTTTTCCTCCGTCCCCCAAGGATCAAAAAGGGCCGCCCTGGATTGCCCAGAGCGGCCCTTGCACCGGCATGCATGTTGCAGGCAACGCCACACGCTACTTGGCGCGGCCCTCCTCATAGCGCTCGACCAGCTTGGCCTGAACGTCATAGGGAACCTGCTCGTAGCCGGCGGGCTTCATGGTAAAGTCGCCCGTGCCGCGCGTGATGGAGCGCAGGCGCGTCGAGTAATCCGTCAACTCGGCCAGCGGCGCCTGGGCAATGACCACGGTGTCTCCGCGCTCATCGGTCTCCATACCTGTCACGCGACCGCGCGAGGCCGAGATGTCGCCCATCACGGCGCCGGCGTAGCTCTCGGGGATCGTCACCGTGATTTCCTCGATAGGCTCCAGCACCACCGGATCGGCATCGGCGCATGCCTTGCGCAGGCCGATGCGAGCCGCCGCGCGAAACGCCATCTCGTTGGAGTCGACGCTGTGATACGAACCGTCGTACACCGCGACGCGAATGCCCGTGAGCGGGTAGCCGGCAATAATACCGTCCTTCATGGTCTCCTGGACGCCCTTGTCCACGGCGGGAATCAGCGAGCGCGGGATGCGGCCACCCACGACCTCGTCAACAAACTCATAGCCGTCGCTCGTGCCGTCGGGCCCAATGAGCGGCTCCACGCGCAGCCAGCAGTCGCCGTACTGACCGGCGCCGCCGGTCTGCTTCTTGTGGCGACCCTGGGCGCTCGCCGTGCGGCGGATGGTCTCGCGATACGGAATGCGGATCGGCACGCTCTTGGCGGCGACCTTGGTGCGGTCCTCCAGACGGTTGAGCAGCACCGAAACCTGCGCCTCACCAACGGCGGAGATAATGGTCTGGCCAGTCTCCTCGTCGCGGTCGATGCTCATGGTCGGGTCTGCCTTGCAGGCCTTCTCGATAAACGTGTAGAGCTTCTCTTCGTCGCCGCGATTCTCGGCCTCAATGGCGATGCGGTACTGCGAGTTGGGGAACTTAAACGCCGCAGCCTCGACCTTGCCGGTAATCGAGAGCGTATCGCCCGTCTCGGCCGCCAGCTTGGGCGCCACGATAATGTCGCCGGCATAGGCGTGACCGACCTCAGTCATGTCGCGGCCACACATCACATACAGGTGAGCCAGACGGTCGCTCTTGCGCGTACGGGCGTTGACCAGCTCAAGACCCGGCTCAAGCGTGCCCGTCAGCACCTTGATAAAGCTGATACGACCCTGCTGCGGGTCGGCCAGCGTCTTAAACACAAACGCCACCGGACGGTCGTCATCACTCGAGATCTTGAGCGAATCGCCGTCGATGAGCGGCATCTCGCCGTAGTCGGTCGGCGCCGGGAAGTACGTGGCGATGTCGTCCATCAGCGAGTTGACGCCCTGCTCCTTAATGCAATCGCCCGCAAAGACCGGCACAAAGATGCGCTCGGCAATCGCCTTCGACAGCAGGCCCTCAAGCTCCTCCTGCGTCAGCGTCTCCTCGCCTTCCAGGTACTTCATCATCAGCTCATCGTCAGCCTCGGCCACCAGCTCGCACAGATGGTCATGGGCTTCCTCGGCCTGGGCACGATACTCCTCGGGAATCTCCGACTCAACGGCTTCGGTGCCGTTGCAGTGGCGCGCCTTCATGCGCACCAGGTCGATGATGCCGTCAAAGTCCTCGCCCTCGCCCCAGGGAAGGGTCACGGCGCCCAAGCGCGTGCCAAAGCGCTCTTGCAGCAGGTCCATCGTGGTCGCAAAGCTGGCCTCGGAGCGCGACAGGCGGTTTACGAACACTGCACGCGCCAGGCGCAGGTCCTCGGCGGCATACCAGAGCTTAACCGTCGTAGGCTGTGGGCCGGCCTCGGCGTCGACCACAAACAGAGCCGTCTCGCAGACGCTCATCGCGGCAAAGGCGTCGCCGATAAAATCGGGGTAGCACGGGGCATCGAGCACATTGATGCGCGCGCCCTTCCAGTCGATCGGCGCAATGGTCGTCGAGATGGAAAACGCACGCTTGACCTCTTCGGGGTCATAGTCGAGCGTGGGCTTGGTGCCGTCGTGGCCGCCCAGGCGGGCGGTCTTGCCGGAAAGGTGGAGCATGGCTTCGGCGAGTGAAGTCTTGCCCACCCCGCCTTGGCCTACGAGCACCACGTTCCTTACGTTACCGGTCTTGGGAGCACCCATGATGACCTCCTTGCAGGGCCGCGCGCATTGCGCGACGCCAACGGGGAGAGTTCGCGGTCGGTGCCATCCCGGGAGCAGCATGGTCGGCAGCCGAGCCGACTCACCCTCCAAATGTCCTATGCCACCACCCTACCCTCACGGGCGACCGTCCATGCACACCTTTCGGCACACGTATGAATACAGGCGGCGAGAGGAAGAGACAAGCTTGTGAGGCGATTATTGAACCCCGTCGATGCAAACAAAAAGCCGCCACAGACCGTAAGACCTGCGGCGGCTTCGCCTTAATTAATAGTTGAGTAAATACCTGAGCCTATCCCTCGATACGGCTCAAGAACTCACGGGTGCGCTGCTCGCGCGGATGGTCGATGACCTGCTCGGCAGGACCCTCCTCGACAATACGACCGCCATCCATAAAGACCACGCGGTCGGCAACATCGCGCGCAAACTGCATTGCGTGGGTCACGATCACCATCGTCATATTCTGCGCGGCAAGGTCTTTAATGACACGCAGCACCTCGGCCGTCAGCTCGGGATCGAGCGCCGAGGTCGGCTCGTCAAAGAACAGGATCTCCGGGTCGAGCGCTAGGGCGCGGGCAATACTCACGCGCTGCTGCTGACCGCCCGAAAGCTCACACGGAACCTTATTCTCGTTGCCCACAAGCCCCATCTGAGCAATCAATTCATACGCACGAGCTTCCGCCTGCTCGCGCGGGCGCTTAAGCACGCGGATCGGCGCGTCGATGATGTTTTTCATCACGGTATAGTGCGGGAACAGGTTGTAATTTTGGAACACCAGGCCGAATCGCGAGCGCGCCTGCTTGGGAACATCTCCCTTCGCATAGACCGCGCCCGATCCCACATCCGTCGCAACCGCAAGGTCGCCAAACGAAAGCGAGCCGCCGTCGAGTGTCTCGAGCAGCGTAGCGCAGCGCAACAGCGTTGACTTACCGCCACCCGAGGGTCCGATAATCGCCACGACCTCGCCACGCTTTACCTCGAGTGAGATATCCTTGAGCACCTCATTGCCGCCAAACGCCTTACGCGCGCTTTCGATTTTCATCACTGAGTTAGTCATGATAATAGTCCAGCTTCTTTTCGGCAGCGCCCAGCAGCATCTCGACGACGAAGTTAAAGACCCAGTAAATCAGCGCCGCAATCGCAAACGGCACCATGCTCACCTGCGAGGCGACCAGCGCCTTGGCCGTCGAGAACATCTCGCCCACGCCGATGGCGAACGCCAGCGACGTGTCCTTGACCAGTGTGATGATCTCGTTGCCCATCGCCGGCAGAATACGCTTGGCGACCTGCGGCATCACGATATACAGAAACGTCTGCAGACGCGAGTAGCCCAGCACCTCGGCGGCCTCATATTGACCGCGCGGAATCGACTGCAGGCCCGAGCGATAGATCTCGGCAAAGTAGCCGGCGTAGTTGATGATGAACGCCACGACGCACGCCGTCCATTTGGAATCGGGCGTGAGCGAGATGCCAAACACGTAGTACGGGGCAAAGTAGATCGCAAACATCTGCAGCATAAGCGGCGTGCCGCGCATCACCGAAATATAGATGCGCGCAATCCAACGCAGCGGCGCGACCTTGCTCATGCGCATAAACGCCACGGGGATTCCCAGCGGAATCGACCCGAGCAACGTCAGCACAAACAGCTGCAAGCTGACCAAGAATCCCTGGCCAAGCATCTGCATCATGACCTGAATAGACAACCCAAGCTCTCTTTCACAGTAACGGAACAGCGGGCGTTAATTGAAATAGGCACAGTGCCCAAGATTGCGAGCGACAAGCCCGACGAAGCGTACTTTGGTACGCGAGGAAGGTTGGAGCCGCAAGGTTGGGTGCTGTGGCTATTTCAAAACCCAGTTGTCGAAGGATAGACCATAGCTTGAATACTTATCGCACAGGTCCTTGACCGTGCCGTCCTCGTAGAGCGCCTTGAGCGACTCGGTTACAGCATCGGCCGACTTGGTGTCGCCCTTCTTAAAGCCGACGGCGTAGTGCTCGCTGGACAGCGGCTTGTCGAGCTGCGTATAGGCATCGGGCTTGGCGGCCAGCTGATACTGAGCAATCGAAAGGTCACAGGCGACGGCATCGACCGCACCACTCTCGAGCTGCATAAACGCCGTGTTGTACTCACCGATGGTATCGAGCGTGGCAAACGTTGCGGCCAGATCCTTCCGGTCGCCCTCGAGCACATCCTGCGCAGCGGAATCAGTCTGGGTAATCACGGTCTTGCCGGCAAGATCGTCCCAGCTCTTGATACCCGCGTCCTTCTTGACCACCAGCACCTGTTCATTGAGCATGTACGGCTCGGAGAACGCGTAATCGTCCTCGCGGCCCTCCTTGGTAAAACCGTTCCAGATGCAGTTGATGGCGCCTGAGTTAAGCAGCGTATCCTTGGCGTCCCAGTCGATGGCCTCGTATTTGACCTCCCAGCCCTGCTTATCGGCAACAGCCTTGGCAAGGTCGAGGTCAAAGCCGGTGTACTCGCCATCGTCGCCCACAAAGCCATACGGAGGATAGGACTTGTCAAAGCCCACCACGAGCTTCTTGGACTCCGCAGCACCCTTCACGTCCTTGGCTGCGGCAGAGCCCGCAGCGGAGCCCTTGCCGGCACCACCACCGCAGCCGACAAGACCAAGGCCAAGCACCGTGGCAAGCGAGCCGGCTAGACCAACAAACTGACGACGAGACATATCGGTATTCATGGTATTCCCCCTTGATGGCACTTTAGTTAAGTAAAGTGAGTCATGTAACGTTCAGAATCATACACTTTAGTGGGATAGAGTACAAGGGAGGGCTTGCCCGGCGCGGGCGGGGAGCGGCGCGGAATTAAGTTTCCTGCTCTACAGTCCTGCGCAAGACGGAAAGCACATTTAGTGCTTTCCTTTGCGTGCGGAACTCGCGATAAACTTAATTCCGCGCCGCTCCCCGCCCGCGCCGGGCAAACGTCGTTGGACTTATCGCTGACATGAAATGGCCGCTTGCATATCGTCCACTAGCTTGGCACGGTACAATTGCTTCGGACTTTTCTTTTTCTTTAATAGTGGAGTTAATTCATGGCAGAATCTCGTGCGGAGCGTAAGGCTCGTCGTGCTTTGATCGAGGCGGCTGAGGGGTCGGAGGAGAAAAAATCTTCTACGAAATCCGAGTCGTCTCAGGATGCGAAGGGTAAGTCGGCCAAGGGCAAGGCTAAGGCCAAGCGTTCTGGCTCTCGTCGGGGCGGGGATAAGGCGCCTCAGGCTCGCCCCAAGCGCCCGCTTAACGATTCGGTTCCGTCCTCGCGAAAGGTCGTGGATCCCAAGTCGCCTTGTTCCATCATGCGGGCTTGTGGTGGGTGTACGGCGCTCAATCGTCCTTATAAGAAGCAGTTGGCGGCCAAGCAGGCTGCTATGGAGGAGCTGTTTGCTGAGCTCTGTGAGCGCGAGGGCATCGCCGTTGATTACATTCGCGGTATGGGTGTTACTCTGGGCGACCCGGGTAAATATCCTGCGCCGCGTGGTTTTCGTCATAAGGCTGCTACCCCCTTTGCTCCCGGTAAGGAGGGCACTGTCCGTTGCGGTTTCTTTGAGCGCGGCACGCACAAGATCGTTGCCGTACCCGAGTGTCCTGTCGAGGCGCCGGGTGCCCGTCAGATTCTCAACGGCATCGCACGCGAAGCTGAGCGGCTGCATATTCCCGCCTTTAATGAGGACAAACATCTTGGTTTGCTTCGCTATGCCGTCGTTCGCTGCGGCTGGCGCACCGACCAGATTATGGTCACCCTCGTGACCGCTCAGCGCGACCTGCCGCATGCGCAGGAGTTCTTTGAGGCTGTCGCCGCACTCGATCCGCATATCGTCACCGTCGCTCAGAACATCAACGGTCGCCCCGGCAATGCCATCTTGGGTGAGGAGACTCGTATCGTCTATGGCGCCGAATGCATGCGCGACCAGCTGCTCGGCTGCGAGTTCGATATCTCCCCCACCGCGTTCTATCAGACCAATCCGCAGCAGACCGAGCTGCTCTATCAGCTCGCGATTGACGGCATGAATTTGCAGCAGGGCGACGTACTCATGGACGCTTACTGCGGCAGCGGCACCATCGGTCTGTGCGCAGCTAAAGAAGCCCAGAACAAGGGTATCGGCATTATGCTGCTCGGCGTGGAGCGCAACCCGGCGGGCATTGCCGACGCACGTCGCAATGCCGAGCTCAACGGCCTCACCCGCAGCGCTTGGTTTATGGCCGACGACGCCACCGATTACATCCTGGACGCCGCCGACAACAATGAGCGGATCGATGTCCTTTCCATCGACCCGCCGCGCGCCGGCTCCACCCCCGAGTTCCTCGAAGCCGCCTGCGCACTCAAGCCGCGCCGCATCACCTATATCAGCTGCAACCCCGTGACCCAAGAGCGCGACCTGCACCAGCTCCTCGACGGAGGCTATCGCCTGCTCAAGATCACGCCCGTCGACATGTTCCCTCATACCGACCACACCGAGACGGTAGCAGTCTTAACCCGAGAAAAATCGGTCAAGAGCTATGCCTATGTGAACATCTCTCCGTCCGAGCTTGGTATGGGCGGCAAGGTAAAGAAGCCGACGTATAAGCAGATTCAAGAATACGTTCTGAAGAATCATGGCTTGAAGGTCTCGTCGCTGTACATCGCAAACCTCAAGGACGAGCTTGGCTTGGATAAGCAGTTCTCCTACGAAGAGGCGGAAATGTCAGCCGAGAAGAGACCGAAGTGCCCACCTGAAAAGCGCGAGGCGATTCTGGATGCGTTCCGTCATTTCGGACTTATAGGAGAAGACGAGACGGAGAAGTAGAACACTGTATTTTGCGTTCTAAGATGTTATAAGCCCGTTGGGGTACTCCGTGTACCCCAACGGGCTTTTTTCGTGCCTTAAAACGCCTCTGAAGCGGTTTGAGGGATGTTCGAGCGCCCATGTGCATCTCGCATCCGCTCGATGCAAGGGTGGCCGCCCTGCGGGCGGCAGTTGGATGCGGGTGAACGTACAGAAGGGATGCGGCATGGGCCTCGTTCATTAAAGCCTATTAACGTATAGAAGGTTTGTTCCAGTTTTGAAATTCGATTTTATTCTCATTTATGAGGGTTTTTTCCTGAAAACTGCCCATTTGTTCCAGTTGTTCCAATTCGCAAAATCGGAGTTGGAACAAGTTTTTCCCGTATTTACCAGGCATTTCTAGTGAATGTTCCATTTGTTCCAATTATTTTCAAACCTAAAGCGCGAGAAAAAGAATACAGGAAGGGGTCTTATATATGTATTCACATATATAAGACTTGTTGAAAACTGGAACAATTGGAACAAACGCGCAAAACCGCAGGTAAACGCGGAAAAATCCTGTTCCAATTCGAAAAACGGAGTTGGAACAGGATTCAGCGAATCGCGCAAAGACGCAGGTAAACACGGAAAAGTCTTGTTCCGGCTTTTTTGGAACAAACTGGAACAGACCCCGCAATCCTTGGCGTACGTCTTCTTCCCCTGCCGATGCGTTCGGGGCGCGGGCAGAAGATTTTTTGAGCCTATTTCTGCCCATAAATGAGCGGAAATAGGCTCTGACCTGCGGCGACGGGAAAATTGATATTGCTTTAATTGCCCTAATGGCGTATAATGAAACATATATAGATAAATGGCTCAGCACCCGTCCCGTCCTCGATGCGGGGTTGCTATCGGGAATAGGAGCCGAGCGCTCGGTCGAATAGGCCGTGCGTCACGGGCGAAACAACGAACACGAAGCTCCCGTGGAAACCGAGATAGGCAAGGCTTTGCGCCTCTGTCCTTCTTTGGTTTCCACGGGAGCTTTTTTTGTTTCGCGAAAAGGACTTTGAACATGGAGGTGGCTGGTTATGGCTAAAGGAAAGAAGCAGGTAAAAGAGGTAAATCCCCTGTACAAGACGACGCGTGAGGTGGCGGCGTTCCTCGGTTTGAGCGCGGGGACGCTCTGTGTCTGGCGCTCTCAGGGCAAGGGTCCGAGCTACTACAAGGTCGGAAACGCGGTTCGCTACAAGATTGACGACGTCGAGGCGTGGAAGAACGAGAACGTGAAGCGCGTCGAGCTGACGAATTAAGGAGGTGAAAGCATGGAGGCAAAAGAAAACCGCCCCGATGCCTGCACAGCTTCCGGGACGGCCGAATCTATATATAAATATTTTAGCACAGACGCGCCTGATATTCAAGAGGAACAGGGCTGGCTGTGCCTGCCCGAGGATTGTGCAGCGGACATCGTGTCGTTCTGCTCCGAGCAGACTATCGCGTACGACAATCTTCTCGCGTACGCCGCCCTGTCCTACCTTCAGGACATCGACCCCGAGAAACCGCCTTCGCGCGATACGCTCAAGTTCGAGCTTCTGACGCTGACGAACCGCTGCATCGACGCGTATAACTTAGGTAAACGCGACCCGAACGCGGCGCCCGGGGCGAAGCGCAAGGACGCCTACCCGGATGAGAAGCAGGGCGCGGAGCGTTACAAGCGCCTGTCGGGTCTCCATTTCTTGCAGATTGCCATTGTCCTGCGCGAGCTGCATCACGCTATCGGGATACCCTGCAACAGGGCTGACGACGACGGCAACTTCGACATAGGCGTCTATCAGGAGAGCGGTCCGAACAAGGGGTGCTATGACACGACCGAAGAGACCCTGACGCGCCTGATTCGCAGCTACAACATGGCAATCACCACGAAGGGCGTCACCGAGACGGTCGCCACCCTTCGCGACATCTGCGAGAAGAAGAGAGCGTGCACGGACAAAGACCTCGTTGCCGTGAACAACGGCATTTACGATTACGGCAACAAGATTTTGATGGGTTTTGACCCCGAGCTGGTCTTTCTGGCGAAATCCCATATTGATTTCGTCGACCATGCGCCGAATCCCGTCATCCATAACGGCGATGACGGCACCGATTGGGACGTCGTCTCTTGGATGAGCGAGCTTTCCGACGACCCGGAAATCGTCAAGCTCCTATGGCAAATCATCGGAGCCGTCATCCGCCCGAACGTGAGCTGGAACAAGAGCGCATGGTTCTATTCGACGCTGGGCAACAACGGCAAGGGCACGCTGTGCGTCCTGCTGCGCAACCTATGCGGGTCGGGGGCTTGGGCATCCATTCCCCTGAAGAACTTCTCGGAGCCGTTCATGTTGGAGCCTCTGACCCGCGTGTCCGCCGTCATTACCGACGAGAACGACACGGGGACGTTCGTGGACGACGCGGCGGCGCTCAAGAGCGTCATCACGGGCGACCCCTTCCAGCTGAATCGCAAGTTCAAGGCACCCCGCAACGTGCTCTTTCGCGGGTTCATGATTCAGTGCGTCAACGAGTTGCCGAAGCTCCGCGACAAGTCCGAATCCATGTACCGCCGCCTGCTGGTGATTCCGTTCGACAAGCGATTTCAGGGATGCGAGCGCAAGTACATCAAGGACGACTACCTGAACCGTCAGGACGTTCTTGAGTACGTGCTCTACCGCGTGCTCGCCGAGACCGACTATTACGAGCTTGCCGAACCGGATGCCTGCTCGGCGCTTCTGGATGATTTCCGCGTGGCGAACGACCCCCTGCGCCAGTTCGCCGATGAGATTTTCCCCGCGGCGTCTTGGCATCTGCTCCCCTGCAAGTTCCTGTACGACCTGTACCGCCATTGGTTCCAGCGCAATCAGCCCTCCGGTCGCATGCTCGGCCGAAACGCTTTCTATGAATCAATCGAGGGCCTTGCCGAGGAACAGGGCTGGCAGTTGCAGGAACGCGTCCGTGTGGACGGGCGTATGGATTTCCCCGAGCCGCTGATTCTCGAATATGACGTGACGGAATGGATGAACAAGACCTATCGCGGCTCCAACACCGACCGTCTGTGCATGCCGGAACTCAAGGACAGCTACCGCGGATACGTGCGTATCTCGACCGCCTTCTTCGACGGCGGTTATGACATAGACGATTCAACGATTAAGGAGGAATAGATTATGGCAACGAAGAGGTTTGATGACGTGGCCGAGAAGGCACGTGCGTTGGAAGCTCAGGCGAAGAAGCTGCGCCGCGAGGCGCAGGCCGCGAGGACGAAGGCTTACGCCGACGCGCTCGTGACGGTTTTCCCGGAAGTGAAGGACATGGGTTCGGCGGAAGAGGTCCTTGACTTCGTCAAGGGACTGAAGCCGGGTACCGGACACGGAACGCCGGATGCGCGCGCCGCTGGCGCTGCGGATTTCGGTCATGTTCCTACCGCAGAAGCTGGAGAGTCGTCGGAAGCGCACGGCGGTTTTTCCGGCGCGGCCTACCAAGGGTAGCCGTGCCGGGTTCCACCGAGGGATTCGGGTTCCATGTCGGACAGGGGAAGTCGTTCCCGTGTCCGACATGGACGGGCGAGGCTCGGTGGACAAAAGGCGGGGGTTCGAAGGGGACGGCGCAGCCGCCCCCTCGCAAGCTGACGGAGTAGGGCAAATTGCGAGAATCGCAATTTGTACGTACGAAGTCAATGCTTGCTCTTTTCCCCTTTGCGCAGAGACGTTGTGAGATTAGCCGAAAACGGCATTTCGGATTGTCCGCCGCAGGCGGGCGTTTCGGATAGCAGCAAAGGAGGTGTTCCGCATGGCGGAAACGTATGAAAAAAGAAGCGGGAAGGCGACGCGCCAGAAGTACGTGAAAGACCGCCGTGACAAGGTGGTTCAGGTGCGTATGAGCGACGCGGAGCTTTCCCTGCTGGACGAGCAGCGCAAGACGCGCTCGCGTTCCAACTTTCTTCGCGGCGCGCTGTACTCGAGTCGGTACGCGCCGTCCAGCCGCGAGGTGGTTCTGGACGTCCCGGCCCTGGACCGTGTCCGTGTCGAGCTGAACCGCATCGGCGTCAACATGAATCAGATTGCACGCGCGCGCAACCGGCGCTTGAGCGGCATGGGAATGCTCGACGCGACGCGTGAGGAAATGAGGACGAAGGACGAGGCGGAAGCGTTCCGCGATTTCCGCGATTCGGTGGACAAGCTCCGGGCGCAAGTCGAGGGACTGCGTGCGGATTTGCAGGCGTACGCCGAGACGGGAGGCGATGTCTGATGTCAACGACGCATGTGCAGTCGCTTCCGAACGTGCGCGGGCGCATGTCGTACACCGAGTTCGGCGAGGGAAAGCGCAGACGCGCTCATCTGGAAAACGGCACGGACCGCATCGCCGCGCAGATGGGTGACGCCGCCTCGAGAGGGGACTTCATTGTCTACTGCGAGGGGCAGAGGCATCGCCACCCGAACGCGGTCAACGAGGGCTACGAGCTGCGCATCTCATGGGCGACCGACGAGCTTGACCCAAGCAAGGCCGACGACATCCAGCGTGGCATGGAGTACGCGTACACGCTGTGCCACGAGCTTGCCCCCGACTCCATGTGCTGGGTCACCATGCACGTGGACGGCGAGGGAGGCTGCGTGCACGCGCACGCGACAATTGCGAATCACGATGCCCGTACCGGTCAGGTCATCAACAAGGGGGACACGAGCCTCTACGCTCCGCGCGTGAAGGCGGTCAATGACGAGCTGAGCCGTGCGTGCGGCTTTCAGGTGCTGGGAGCGGACAGGGAGATGTCCCTCTGGGAGCAGAAGCGCGAGACGTTCCAGCCGGATTCCTTCGACAGAAGGCTCGGCGACAGGGTGGCGGGTGCCCGCGACCGCTCCGGCACGCTGGACGAGTTCAGGCGCAATCTCGGGCTGAGCGGCGTGACGCTGAAGGAGACCTCGAAGACCGACAGGAAGACCGGCGAGGTCACGACGGGATGGTCCTACAAGGCCGTGGACGAGTGGGGACCGAAGCGCCGCACCCGCAAGCGCCGTGCCTCCAACCTCGCCGACGACCTGACCCGCGAGGGCATCGAGGCGTACTTCGAGGCGAAGCAGCACGAGCTTGAGGCACAGCAGCAGGACGCCCCGGCACCGGAGGTCCTTCCCGACGTGCCCGAGACGGTAGCGCCGGAGGAGCGGCCCTCTACGGATTCCGCTATCGACGTGTACGACCTCGACCGGGCGTACGTGTCGGAGATGGCGTCCGACCTTCAGAAGGCGCACATCCACCGCTCACGCGAGGAGGGCAAGCCCTTCATGGACGAGCGCTATCGGCAGATTGTTGAGGCGCGCAAACACCCGGACGAGCAGCTGGCGAAGCTGCGCGAGGACGTGGACGCTGCAAGGCGCGGGTTCCATGCCTCCAAGGAGGCACGCGACACCCTGCAACACCCGTGTCCGGGGCTTCTGGCCGGCATGCACGTGTTCGCCAAGGCGGGGTGCAACGCCCGTGACCCCGTGTCCCGCATGATGGCCGACATGACCGCCATGATGCTGCGCATGATGATTCAGGAGGCGCTCGCGGAGGAGCGTCGCAGGCAGCGCGAGGAGGCGGAGAGGCGCGTCTACGAGTCCCGCAAGAGCATGTGGGACGCCGAGAAGCGCCTCAAGGCGGCGGAGAAGGCATTGTCCGACGAGGACGAGCGCGAGGTCAAGGCACATGCCAAGACCATGCAGGCGCGCTATGCCAGGGCGCGAAGTGTCAGCCCAAGTACGCCGAGGTCGGCGGACAAGGGCAAGCAGTTCGGCGAGTAGCCGAAAAGATAAGGGAGCAGCGTCAGGCTGCTCCCTTTTTCAATGGATTTCAGGTGCCGGCACGTAGTCCCAGCTGGTCCCGAAGTGCGTGATTCCCCACACGTACAGGTCAAGCTCCTCGTCGTGGAACACCGGCTCGTCGGTGTGCTCCATGATAAACGACGGGTCCTGCACGATGTACCACTGGAAAATCTCCTCCCACGGTGCCCAGTCCCCGCTCACAGGTTCGAGCGGGCGGTTGGCAATCTCGTTCGCGAGCACCATCCCGCTGCACGTCTCGGCAAGGTCGGCGTAGGTCTTGATGCCGTAGTCACTCATCGCTTTTCCCCTCCGCTTCCCGCTCCTCGATTCGCTTGAGGTATTCCGCCACGCAGTAGCGCATGGTGCGCAGGGTCTCGCAGTCGATGCTCTCCATGAGGATGTCCCCGTCGAGGACGACCTCGCCCAGCGCGTTCACGAACCGCCACTCCATCACGTTGTCGATGCGCTTGAGCACGTCCTTCAGGGTGCCGCTGTCGCGCATGGGGGTGTTCCCGTCCACCTTCGACATGCGCTCAAGCTCCTTGGCCTTCGCCGAGCAGATGCGGGCGGTGCGCCTGAGCACCTGCGCCCTCCACATGGCCTCCTCCTGGGGGCTGTTGGGTTCAAGACGCTCCTTGTCCATCGTGTACCTCCTTATCTTCGTTTCAGAGGCACCCGACGCCGCAGGCGTCTTTCACGCATGCCCATCCAAAGCCCAGCGAAAGACCTCCGAAAGACCTTCGCGGGGGCTCTGTTCGGGCAGGGGCGCGAAATGGGCTCAGCACAGCCCACCGAAAGACCTTCGCAGGGGCTTTGTTCGGGCAGGGGCGCGAAAAGGTCTCAGAACAGCCCACCGAAAGACCTCGAAAAGCCCTTCAAAGGTCGGTGCGCTGTTGCTGATCCTGTTTCGCGGTATTCCGGAGCATCTGGGCAAAAAACAAGGGGAGCACCCGTTATGCGGATGCTCCCCTTGTTCGGAAAACGGACGTACGTGCCGTGATGATGCTGTCTTTACTGGTGGTTACGTCACCCGTTACTGACGAGCACCGCACGAACTGCAATACACGTAGTCCACGTAGGTTTCGGTTTGCCAGGTGCCGTGGTCTTCCTTGTGGGAACCAGTCTGAACCGTCTGGTTCTCGTAGACAGGCTCGGTGTGATAGTTACCCATACAACCCTGCTTAACGAGTGCTACAGCGTGCGCCTTGGCATCGCTAAGACTGGTCGTGGCGTAACCGTCCTCGGGGAATACCCAGCGAGTTCCAGTCTGAACCTGCTGAGTGCCGTAGTCGGGCACGTCGACCCAGTTGCTCACCCAGACGTTACGGGTAGCCGTATGGTTCACCCAGGTGTGCGTATGGGCGGGCTTGGAAGGCTGGCTGGATTGAGAAGGCTTGCTGGAAGTCGAACCGGAATTGCCAGAGTTCGAAGAACCAGTGTTGGAAGACTGGGAACCAGCGTTGCTCTTGTTGCTGTCAGCCTTGGCGTCGTCATTCTTGGCAGACGGCGTCGTCTGTGCAGGCTTGTCGTTGACATCGACGTCCTTGTCGGCGTCAGTCGCCTCCTGCTTGGTCTTGTCGCTCGCGTTCGGGTTCTTGGCGACGTTGCCGTCGAGCTTGTCGAGGATGCCAGTGCCGGCATCGCCCTTCAAGGTCTCGTCACCCTTCTTGATGGCGTCCTTGGTCTTGTCGACGATGTCGGCGAGCATATCGTCGGTGACCTTGTCGGCGGGAATCTGCGCCATAGGGCAGTTGACGGCGGGTGCGGTCTTCGCGTCGGCGTCGACGGTGATGTCGACGGGAGCGCCCGTGTCGTAGATGTCGAATGCGGAACCGTCGGAGTTGACGGGGCTGACGAAGCTCACGGTGTAGTCGCCCTCGGCGAGTTCGACCGTGGAAGTGCCCTTGTTGCCCTCGGCATCGGGGGTCACCGCGTGGTAGAAGTCCACGTCGTTGCCCTCGATATGGGCGATGGCGGGCGTGGAGTTCTCGTCCCAGCCGTGGTCGGCCGTGACGCTGAGGGTCACATCGACGGTCTTTTGTTCGTCGGTATCGGTCTTGTCTTGCTGTGTGAAAGCGCCTGATGCTGCGGCAATCGACACGGCTATGACGGCAACGACTACGATTGCTATGGCCGCTGTATGTGGCTTGTGGCTTTTAACCCATTCGATTGCCTTTTCCATTTAGTCCACCTCTATCCCTTTTGTGTCAGGGGTGTCTAACACGAAGCCGGCGTGGTTTTCGTTGACTATTGTGGCAAGCCCGCTGAAGCCGGCGAATGTCGTGTCGTAGACGGTCTGCTTATTGACAGGCGAAAAAAGCTCGATGCGCTCGTTGCGAGTTGCCTTCCCGGCTTCGATATAGCTTACGTTTATACCCCAATTGAGTACATCGGCAGGGGTTTGCTCTTCGTAGTCTGACTCCCCAATGTGGCCTAACTGCGCTTTGTAGAAGGAATACGAAGGGGCGTCGAAGGATATCGTCTCGCTCTGCGTGTTGTTTCCGGTGCCGTCTGTCTCAATGCGAAGCGTGTACGGCTGAGCCTTCGGTTCCTGATACGTAGCCGACTTAGTTGCGGCCTGACCGTCTTTCGCCGCGTTCAGTAGAGCTTCCAATTCGGAGAGCGTTTGGTTGTAAATAGACTTCGTCTGTTCTAAATCAGCGTCGGTTAGGTCTGACAGTGCGCTTCCGCCAAGCCAGGACGTGTACGTGCCGCTGTCGGACTCATCTTTCAGAGCATCGTAGGCGCTTTGAATGTGCTCAATAGCCGGAGCTGTACTGTCGAGGGCGTCCTTACGTTCTGCGTCGAACGCCTTCTTGTCTTGCTCCTTTGCCATTTCAACAATTTCATCGTCAGACTTACCGTTCAAGTCTGCGAATGTCGCTCCATCGCATTGGTATGCGGTGACGTTGCCCTTTCCGTCAAAGACAAGAATGCGGTCAATTTCTCCGTCTTTCTCTATTGCGTCATTCTTGTTGTACTGCACCCATACGCTTTTCTGCCCGAAAGCCTGAGATACAGCAAGCGGCTCACTCGCACTCTTCACATCGTTTGCACCCCCACAGCCTGCGAGTGTGAGTGTGAGCAGGCATGCAGTGGCTACCGCAGCTGCGGTAAGTCTTCTCTTCTTCATCCTATGTACCTCCAAATGATTAAGATTTTTAGCCTCACCCGCCGCATCGAAGCGGATGCGGGTCTAATGATATGTCGGGGCCAGAAGAATATGAAGTGTATGGGCTGAAAAAGGCCTATACAGATTATTAAATTGTACACACATTCTCCATACGATTCAAAAGTAGATGAATTGTATGGGCGGTTAGAGGATGAAATACTACGAAATAGGACAGCGCATACGCCGCTATCGCAAGGCATGCGGTCTGTCGCAGGAGGCTCTTGCCGAGAAGGCGGGCATTTCTGCAACGCATATGAGCCACATCGAGACCGGGAACACCAAGCTGAGCCTTCCGGTTCTCGTAAACATTGCTGAGGCTCTTTCGGTGCAGACGGATGCTCTGCTTTACGACACCCCACGATTTTCCAAGACGGTTGCGTCGGAACACATACAGAATCTGCTTGATTCATGCACGACGGAACAGCTCTATGTGATTATTGATACGCTCGAAGCTCTCAAGGTTTCACTGGACAAGCACGTGGGTGATTGAATTGATTCACGGCCTCAACTTGTGAAAGCCCGGTACGAATAGGTGCCGGGCTTTTTTCGTGCGCCCATAGGTCGCTTATGTTGCCTATATACACCCACAGGCTATTGACAAAATACACGTTTGGGCGCATAATACCTACATAAATGGGGGTGATTTCAATGGATGAGAACACAGACAGCATGACTCCAGCCGAGGAGCTTAAACACATGCGCGAGCTGTACGGTATGAAGCGCTCCGAGTTCTGCGAGCATTTTGGAATCCCTATACGCTCGCTGCAACATTGGGAGATTGGAGACCGCAAGCCGGCTCCATTTCTGATTTTCCTCATTCGCAAGGTGTACGACCTCGAACAGGAGAATAAATACTTGCAAGAGTGCATCGACACACTCGACCGTCAAAACGATGAGCTGAAAGCACTTATTAAGTCTCAGGCAAATACACAGTAATAACCGAGGTGGATTTTCATGAGTACAAATAAAGAATTACGCGAGGGGGTGGCCGACAAGGCAAAAACCTGCTTCCTGTATGTTCGCGTCTCCACGAAGATGCAGGTGGAGAATGGGGAATCAATCGAGGCGCAGCTGTACGACCTGCGCGACTATGCAAAGCGAAATAACCTCCGCATCTTGCACGAATATATTGACGATGGATATTCAGGTAAGAACATCACCGGGCGTCCCCACTTCCAAGAGATGATGGAAGAGATAAAATCCGGTGTTCGCGTGAACTATGTTCTTGTGTTCAAGCTGAGCCGTTTCGGGCGTAACGCAGCAGACGCACTTTCGTCGCTTCAGCTTATGCAGGATTACGGAACAAACCTCGTCTGCGTCAAGGATGGCATCAACAGCGAAGCCCAGATGGGCAAGATGATGATTGCGTTCATGTCGGCGTTCGCAGAAATGGAACGTGAAAACATCCTTGTTCAGACGATGGCTGGGCGCGAGCAGAAGGCCCGCGAGGGAAAGTGGAATGGCGGACAAGCCCCCTATGGCTATAAGCTCGTCAAGGACGAAAAGGGCAAGGGGCATCTGGAAATCGACGAAGACGAGGCGGAAATCGTTCGCATCATATTCCGCGAGTACACCAAGAACGGCAAGGGCGTTATGGCGCTCGCATCTTGGCTTAATGCGCAGGGATACCGTAAGAATGTCCGTGGGAACGGCAAGTACGAGCACTTTGTCCCGACGTTTCTAAAGAACGTACTGTGCAACCCTGTATATATTGGAAAAATCGCTTACGGACGTCGCAGGACGACACCCGTCAAGGGCAAGCGCAACGAATACCGCATGATTAAGCAGTCCGATTATGACGTGTACGATGGAGAACACGAGGCCATCATTGACGAGGCTACATGGAACGCGGCACAGGAGCGCATGGCCGAGGAGTCTCATCCGTTCCCGGAAGCAAAGACTGGCGAGCACGTGCATCTTCTCACGGGAATGCTCATCTGCCCGGTATGCGGGCGCAAGATGATTGCCAACGTCTCACACGGAAAGCGAAAGAAGGACGGGACTGTAGGCAAGTCCACCTACGCGTACGCCTGCAAATACAGCAAGAAACAGTTCGGGCCAAGTTGCACGTTTACCCGCCAGTTCAAGCAAGAGTACATCGACAGAGAAGTAATCGAGGTCATAGCACGTGCCGCCTACTCCGATGTATTCGAAGAGCGTGTGCGCGACGAGCTTGATGCCGCTGTGGATATTGAGAAGCTGGAAGCGGACGTGGAACGCATAGGCAAGGCACTGGACAACAACAAGGCGGCAAGGCGCATGCTGTCCCGCAAGCTCGATTCTTTGGACGTGTCCGACCGTAGCTATGAGCGTAAGTACGAGGATATGCAGGCGCGGCTCGATAAGCTATATGACGAGTACGCAGACATCGAGACTGCGTTCGATGACGCAAAGTCGAAGCTGGAGAGCGCCAAGGAGAAGCAAGTGACGACTGCTCGCATATACGAGATGCTTGACGAGTTTCGTGAGCATTTCGACGAGTATGACCCTGTGCGTAAGAAGGAGATTCTGCGGCAGGTAGTGGATAGCGTTGAGATAAATCCTGACGCAAACCCGAAGAAGGGTGACACGATTGTGACGCGCGTGCGCTTCAAGTGCCCCGTATCCTTTTATCCTACGTTGCCCGAAGAGGCTTATGATGCACTCGGCGTCAAGGAGTTCAACCGCTTGGAAACGACAGAATATGTTTCCGAGAAAAATTCTCGGGTTGGCGAAGATACCGTTGAAACAGTAGCGGTCCTAGAGCGCCGCTAACCAACCCCGGTAGATTTTTGGGACAAGAAAGGGGGCGGCCCGTCTGGACCGCCCCCCCCCTTCGTTGGGCATATGAGCCTCGTTACATCCCCTTGCGCAAATCGCACACGCCGGCTGCCGCCATCTCGCGCAGCAGCGTCTCGCGGTCACGCGTCACGATCAAATCCAACGGGAAGTGAATCTCGTCGAGCATCTTGCGCGCCTGGTCAAGCTTGCCAATGGCCATACCAATGTGCGCATCAGTCGACACGCCAATGCCCACGCCCAGCTCGGCGCAGCGCTCGGCGATCTTGCGACACACGTTCCAATGCTCGGCATCCGTGCCATGCTCAAGGCTATGGTTGTTGATCTCGATAATCTTGTGCTTGGCCTTGGCCGCCAACAGCACCTCATCGATATCGAACGGCACGCCCGAGCGCCCCGTATGCCCCAGCATGAACACCTTGGGGTGCTCCAGGGCATTGATGTACATCTGGGTCGTTTGGGCGAGCGTCGCGCCTTCGGCAAACTGCGGGTTATGCACGCTTGCCACCAAATAATCCAAATTACGCGTCACCAAATTGAACAGCGAATGCTGGTGACTGTACGAATCGCCAGCAATATCGAACGACACGGGAATGTCCTCGCCAAACAAGCTTCCGTCCAGCGAAACGATATCGGCCTCGGCACCGCGAAGCACCAGCACGCCACTCCAAATGCGCGGCCAGATGTCCTGGTTGATAAAGAACTGGAAACTGCGCAGGTCATTGGGGCAAGGCGTAACCATCGAGCTTAAATGGTCGGCAGATCCAAGTACCTGCAGGCCACGCTCTGCCGCCCAATATATGTTCTCCTCGATGGTTGAATACGCATGCGCGGAGAACATCGTATGAGTATGGATATCACAAGAAAGCAGGTAGGGCATCGGGTCTCCTTATCCGGTATGGCCGTCGCGTATATTCATTGTACGCATAGCATTCGATGGTCGTAAAACCGCTCCATCCCAACGACACAACGTCCATGACAACGGGGTCTGGTTTAAAACCAAACCCCGTTTCACGTAAAACATTGTAAGCAGAGCGCTTTACTTTTGACGATACTCGTCGGCCAGCTGCTTCCAGGCAGGCAGTGAGTTGACGATAGTCTCGTAGCTCACGCAGTAGCCCAAGCGGAACCAGCCCGGCATGCCAAAGCTGTCCGAGGGCACTGCGAGCAGTTCGTACTTCTTCGCGCGCTCGCAGAAGGCGTTCGCATCGGGCTCCAGCGCTTTCACCCATAGGTAGAACGCGCCATCCGGCTCAACATAGGTGTAGCCGTACTCCGCTAGCGCATCGGTAAGCGCCGTGCGGTTGCGTGCATAGGCCTCAACGTCACTCGGCTCATCGATGCAATCGATAATCACGCGCTGGAAGAGCGCCGGTGCGCACACGAAGCCCAGCGTACGGGCAGCACCCGCAACAGCCGGCATCAGACGGGCAGCCTGCGGATTGGTGTTGGGAACCAAGATCCACCCCACGCGCTCGCCCGGCAGCGACAGCGACTTGGAATACGAGTAGCACACGATGGTGTGCTCGTAGATCGAGGGCACCCAAGGTACCTCGGCACCGTACACAATCTCGCGGTACGGCTCATCCGAGATGAGCATAATCGGATTCTCGGGATCGCGCTGAGCGTTGGCCTCGCGCAGAACATTGGCCAGTCGCGTCAGCGTGTCGCATGTATATACGGCACCGGTCGGATTGTTGGGAGAGTCAATGATGACGGCCGCCGTCTTATCGCTGATCGCCTTGAGCACGTTGTCCACGCTCAGCTGGAACGTATCTTCATCGGCGAGCGCCTCAACACACGTACAGCCGGCCTTCTCAATCCAAACGCGATACTCCGGAAAGTACGGGGCGATAACAATAACCTCGTCGCCCGGGTTCGTAACGGCGTTGAGCGTGCAGGTGAGCGAAGCCGCGGCACCCACCGTCATAAATACGTCTTTGCCCTCATAGCTCGTGCCAAAGCGGCGGTTGAGCGATTCGGCCACAGCGGCACGACATTGCGGCAGGCCCGGTGCGGGCGTGTAGCCGTGCAGCTGGTCGCTCGGCAGCTCCAGGGCCTTCTTAATCGACTCAGCCACAGCAGCGGGCGCCGGAACGCTCGGATTGCCCAGCGAAAAATCGAATACGTTTTCCGCACCGATCTGCGCCTTGCGCTCAAGGCCATAGCTAAAAATCTCACGGATGATGGAGCTTTCCGCGCCGCGAGCATACATAGTTTCGTTGATCATCTGTTCCCCTTTCGCATAGGCGCTATTGTACGCTTTAGCCGAGCAAAGTGCCGCAGCAATGTTAATTGGGGACAGACTTAAATGCGTGAAAACGCTCATTTAAGTCTGTCCCCAATCAACAGACGGCCCCATATCGCTCAAAAGAAAAAGCCTCCGCAGGTTTCCCCGCGGAGGCTTTCGCCACAAAGACTATTTGTCGGCGTCGGCGTCGGCATCGACGACGGCATGGTCATCGCCAGCATCATCGGATGCGACTTCGGCATCCTCCTGCATGGCCGCCTGCGCAAAGGCCGCGGCATCAGCCGCCAGCTCTTCCTCGCTCATACGGGGCGTGCGCTTCTTGGTCGGCATGCCGGCCGCCTTGGCATTGCGCTCCTCCTTGGCCGCCAGGATATCGCCCTCGCGCTCAAGGTAGGCGTCCCACTCGTTGTCGAGCAGGGCGTTCACGGCGTCACCCTCGACGGTCTCGCGCTCGAGCAGCACCTTGGCCATCAGGTCGAGCTGATCGCGACGGGCATCCAGGATCTCGACCGCACGACGATGGGCCTCACGCATAATGCGCTGGACCTCAATGTCGATGCGACGCGCCGTCTCCTCAGAGTAGTCCTGATGATCGGCATAGTCGCGGCCCAGGAATACCTGATGCTGCGCCTCACCAAACACCTGCGTTCCAAGCTCCTCGCTCATGCCCAGGCGCGTGACCATCTCGCGCGCCATCTTGGTCGCGCGCTCCAGATCGTTGCTCGCGCCCGACGTGATGTCGTCGCACATGAGTTCCTCGGCAACGCGGCCACCCAAGAACACGGCGAGCTCGTCGAGCATCTCGTTCTTGGTCTTGAGGAAGTGGTCCTCCTGCGGAAGCTGCAGCGTGTAACCCAAAGCCTGGCCGCGGCTGACGATCGAGATCTTGTGGACCGGATCGGAGTGCTCCAGGATGTGACCCACCAGGGCGTGACCGCTCTCGTGGTAGGCAATCGTGGTGCGCTCGGCCTCGGTCATCACGCGACCCTTGCGCTGCGGTCCGGCAATCACGCGCTCCATCGATTCCTCGACCTCGTCCATCGAGATCACGGAACGATGGCGGCGGGCAGCCAACAGCGCAGACTCGTTGAGCAGATTTGCCAGATCGGCACCAGTGAAGCCAACGGTCATCTGGGCGAGCTTCTCAAACTTAACGTCCTCGTCCATCGGCTTGTTCTCGGCATGCACGCGCAAGATCTGCTCGCGGCCCTTCACATCCGGACGGTCGACCGTAACCTGACGGTCAAAACGACCGGGACGCAGCAGCGCCGGATCCAGAATGTCGGGGCGGTTGGTGGCGGCGATCAGGATGACCGACTCGCTTTCCTCAAAGCCGTCCATCTCGACCAGCAGCTGGTTGAGCGTCTGCTCGCGCTCGTCGTGACCGCCGCCCAAGCCAGCTCCGCGCTGACGTCCCACGGCATCGATCTCATCGATGAAGATGATCGACGGGGCCTGGGACTTGGCCTCCTTAAAGAGGTCACGCACACGGCTGGCGCCGACACCTACGAACATCTCGACAAAGTCGGAACCCGAGATGCTAAAGAACGGCACGCCCGCCTCGCCGGCAACGGCCTTGGCCAGCAGCGTTTTACCGGTGCCCGGAGGGCCAACCAGCAACACGCCACGCGGGATCTTGGCGCCCAGCTTGCGATAGCGATCCGGATCGCTCAAAAAGTCACGGATCTCCTCGAGCTCCTCGACTGCCTCGTCCACTCCGGCAACGTCTTCAAACTTGACCTTGGGGCGTGTGGCCTCGTTGGTCTTGGCGTTGGTCTTGCCAAACTGCATGTTCCTGTTGTTGGCGCCCATCATCTGGCGCATAAAGTAGAACATGATGGCGATAAGGGCGATCGTCGGAAGCACACTCATCGCCAAGTCGCCCCAAAAATCGGGATCGTTGGTGTTGACGATGTACTTGGTATCGGGGTGCTCCGCCATGAGCTCGGCAAGCGAATCGGAGCCGACATAGGTCGAAGAGAAGCTCTTGAGCTCGCTCGTATCGCCCTTGTCCTTTTTTGTCTTCCAGTAATGACCCGTCACGCTTCCGTCTTGAACCGTATAGGTCAGATCTTCGACGCAATCCTGCTTGATGGCGCTGACCATCTCGCTCGTCGCGAGCTTAACGGTATTGCTGGAGCTGGCAAAGCCGGAACCCATATTAAAGAAGGCATAGCCCAGAAGCGCGCAAGCCAAAAGAAAATACAGCCAGCCCGTACGCGTGGGCTTCTTGCCTCCGGGCATCCCCGGGATCTTAGGCTCCCGGGGAGTCTGGGAATTGTTATCGTTATGGTCGTCGGGCATCTTACGAATAAACCTCCGGTTTCAAAATGCCCAGATACGGAAGGTTACGATAGCGCTCGGCATAGTCGAGGCCGTAGCCCACCACAAAGGCATCGGGGCAATGGGTTCCAACATACTTGGGCGTGATGGCCGAGGTGCGGTCCTCAACGTCCTTCCACAGGAAGGCAGCGACCTCCAGCGAAGCGGGCTTGCGGCTCTCGAGGTTCTTCATCAGGTACTTGAGGGTCAGGCCCGAGTCCAGAATGTCCTCGACGATCAGCACGTCGCGACCACGGATGTCGATATCCAGATCCTTAATGATACGCACGATGCCCGAAGACTTCACACCGTCGCCATAGCTCGAAACAGCCATGAAATCGATGTTGGTCGGTAGCTCAATCTTGCGCATCAGGTCGCCCATAAAGACAACGGCACCGCGCAGAACCGCGATCAGCACCAGATCCTTACCCGCGTAGTCGCGAGTGATCTCCTCGCCCAGGCGAGAAACGATGCCGTCGATATCCTCCTGCGTAAACAGAACCTTCTCGATATCCGGATGTTGAGAAGCCATGACAACCCTTTCTTGTGCTTAATCGCCCACACACCGCCGTATGGACGCGAACTACACATTCTAGCAGCGCACGGGGTATATTTTCCAGCCCGCGCACCATCAGCGCGGGAATACCGTCAACGCCGCACAGAATAGCTGGCGTAGGACGCTATTCCGCATCGACCACACGAAGCAGATATGCCACGCGCGTTGCGGCCGTGCACTTAAAACGCTCGTCCGCGCGAACTCCGGCGACCCACACCACGGCACCTCCCGGCGCCGTCCTCACCATGGGCACGCCGGCGCGCTCGGAAACGGGAATGCGAGCCTCGCCTAGCAAGTCGGATACTTTCTTGCTTCGGCCACTCATCCCTAACGGGCACATCACGTCTCCCGGTGCGGGACCGTCCACCCACAGGCGCGCCAATCGCGCCTCGACAGGGATCTTGCCACGCGAGCCCACCAGGATCCGCTCACTATCGCTGTCGGCAAAACCCAGGGCAGCCGCGTCTACCAAAGCTGTCACTTCCCCGGCAGCCGCAAGCTCACGGGCGCGACGCACGATATCGCATCCCGGCTCAACGGCCATCGGTTCTGTGACCAGCATACGTCCCCCGCCCAACGGCAAACGACCGGGTACGGTAACCCAGTCCGCGACCAGGCCCTCGCGAGCCGCCGGCGCCTTAAACGCCAGCATGCCAAACTCAATGCGTGCGTCAATCCCCGCCGGAAGCGTGACCGAGCCGGCGCCCTCGGCAACGCAGGAAAGGACTCGCTCCACATGTCGCATCTCTGGACGAGCGTCCGGATCGATGCGCTTAATCGCCAGTCGCACGATGCGCCGCGCGATTACCACCTCGGCCGCAGCAAGGCGTCTGGCATCGAGCACTAGCGCGCCCGCCGCCTCCTTGCGCAGGCAGCTTCGAAACGCCTGCGCCGACAGCTGGGATAGAAACGCGTCTTCGTCACCCAAGATCTCACAGGCGGCGCCAATCGTCTTGCACACGCTCGCATTACGCTGTGCCACCACTGGCATTACCCGATGGCGCACGTAGTTTCGCAGATACGAGATATCCTCATTGCTCTCGTCTTCACGCCACGGCTGACCATGTACCTGTAGATAGCCCACAAGCTCGCCATGAGTTAGGTCGAGCAAGGGACGCACCACGATATTCCTCCGGCGAGGAATGCTCGATAGACCAGCGGGCCCCGAACCCTTAATCGCGTTCATCAAAAACGTTTCCGCGCGATCCGAAGACGTGTGCGCGGTGCAGATACGAGCCGCCGTTCGCGGCACCCCCGTCTGGGCGCAGAGTTCGCGAACATACCTCCGCGCCGCGGCATAGCGCACCTCGCGGGCCGCGGCCTCAATATTGCCCGACTCCCCATCAAAATAAGCGTGCTCCACACACAGCGGTAAACCATATTGCGCGCAGAGCTCACGCACAAAGGCCTCGTCGCCATCGGACGCCTTGCCGCGCAGATGATGGTTTACATGCAGCACATGCAGGCGCTCGCGAGCAATGGGGGCAACACCGCGTCCGTCTTGGATATCCAGCTTTGATGTGCACGCCATAAGAAGCAGTGCCGTCGAGTCCGCGCCGCCTGATACCATGAGCACGACAGGAGCTGCCTGCTGCCTCGTCCGGGTCTCATCGACTGCCCCAGGCACGGCATGGTGTCCGTAATGCTGTGATACCGTTGGCATTCGCTTCCTCCTTTATTCGTCCGCACCCATTGTATCCTTTGGAATCTTATGTCTTGCCTGCACCTTCATATCCTCGGCAGTGGCTCTAAAGGCAACTGCGCACTCATCGAGGGCCCGCAGGGGCTCATTATGGTCGATGACGGACTGTCTCCCCGCGAGACATTAAAGCGCATGGCAGAACTGAGGCTCTCGGCAGACAACGTCTCGGCTCTTCTCATTACTCATGAGCATAGCGATCACATCAAGGGCCTCGATGTCTGGTGCAAGCACTGGCACGGCCCCCTCTTTGCCAGCAGGGGCACTCTTTCGAGCAAAGAAAATCTTTCGCATCTGCCTGTCGAGGAATTCGATCCCGGTGACACCCTATCCATTGCCGGCATCCACGTGCAAACCTACTCAACGTCACACGATGTCATCAATCCAGTCGGCTATCGATTCGACACCCTCGATGATTCCATCGGCTTTGCCACCGACACCGGAGAGCTATCGAGCCAAGCCATGAACACCCTCAAAGATTGTCGAGTCCTCGCACTCGAAAGCAACCACGATGTGACCATGCTGCGCGAGGGAGAATATCCCCGCTTTCTTCAGGAGCGCATCCTGTCTGAAAGGGGACACCTCTCCAATGGCCAAGCCGCCGAAGCCGCGCGCGAACTTGTTACCGATCGCACCGAACAGCTCATTGCCATGCATATCAGCCAAGATAACAATCGTCCGAGCCTTACCGTCAAAAGCTATGCCAAAGCTCTGGCCGCAACCCTGGATGACGAGGTCGGCAGCTCCGCAACCCTTCTCCAAGGATCGCGAAAACTCTCGATACGCCCTGCGAGTCAGTATCAACCGGCAACCATTCAATAGACTGTCCTAAACAACAAAAGGGGCCGGGAATCGCTTCCCAGCCCCTTTTGTTGTCTTTTAATAGCGAAGAACACCAACGAAGTTATTCGATGGAGATCTTCGTAACGTTCTTCTTCTCGACGATCTTGGGAACCGTAACGGTCAGGATGCCGTCAGCGTACTTAGCCGAGAGGCCCTCGCTCGAAGCGTCCTTAAGATACACGCCACGCGTCGCGCTGTACGAGCTGAACTCCTTCTGCAGGAAGTTCTTGCCCTCGTTCTCCTCGTCTTCCTCGACATTCACGCTAATGGACAGACGGCCCTCGTTAAGCTCGACATCGATATCGTCCTTGGCGACGCCGGTCAGATAAGCCTTGACCTCATAGCCATCGCCCTTATCCTCAACGTCAACGGGGAACGCCTTAGAGGCAATCGAGCTGTTCGCTAGGTCGCTCATATCATCAAACAGATCGAACAGCGAGCTTGCAGAGGGACGAACGCCAAAAACCGAACGATAAGGAACCATGCTTGCCATGTTTACCACTCCTTTATAGGACTGCCGAGTCATCTTCCAGGTGACTGGGACTTCTTTTGACGCTCTTATATATGCCCACCCAGTGCTCATATATACATCGACTATAAAGTTTTTTGAGTCCAGTACTATAAGCATATCTAAGTGCGTATGACTTAGGTTTTAGGAAGGTTAAGGTTCTTTGAACCAGAGCTTAAATACCGAGTATGTCCCCAGCTACAAATAACAAGGGGCTTACAATGAGCGCGTACACGTTGTTGGTAACGAGCTAAAGGGCATCATGGACGACCAAAACCAGAACAAAATGTTTATGCCGACGCAGGGGGAAGATACTTCCACGCAGCCGCCACGGTTCCATCGCCCCCACATCTCGCAAGAGCCCATTAATGATCCGGAGCCCGAGTATGTGACGAGAAATCGATATCAAACACTCGAGGATGCCCAAACGGGGCGTAAACATATGGGCGTCGCCTCGGGAGACCCTGTATATCTGAAAGACGCACCATTATCTAAAAACAGCGCAGCTAGTGATGAGCCGATGAAAGCATCCGCCACTCATCAACAAAGAGGTCCTCGACCAAAGCAAACCTTGACGCATTCGGCTCGCTATCTCGAAACGCCAAAACAGGGAAAATCAATCTTCGTTTCATCAAGTAAACGACGCAAGCAGCATCGACTGACAATCCTGCTTTTGATCATTGTGGCCATAGCAGTTGCCCTTGTTATTCGATTTATCTTCTTTAAATAAAGGCTCAATACCAAAAACGATAAGATCGTCTGGTGTAATAGAGTCATTTACGCCCCATAAACGCAAAAAGGGGGAGGCCGCGAGGCCTCCCCCTTCTCAGTTCAAGCGTACGGCTCGGTGCCGTCCACCGGTCAGCGGCGCCCTGGCCTCCCACGGGCTGACCCCGCAGTACTCTCGGCGCGATGGGGCTTAGCTTCCGGGTTCGGAACGGGACCGGGCGTGCCC
>NZ_JBBNLP010000006.1:0-153389 GCF_040092425.1 Collinsella sp. CLA-ER-H3 | reverse complement strand
CTTCGCGGCGGCGGTCGGCCCCATGCCGTCCTCCGTCGCCAGGAGGAAGAGCTCGACCTTCTCCCTGCTGTACATGCGAACCTCCAGTCCGGACCGCCCCGCGGTCCAACTTTCTGTCCGCACCCCCAGACGGCCAAACAGGAACTATTCCACCGCAACTTCCCCTTTTTGGCGCAAACTAACCTGACCCCTTTGCATCAATAATGGCAGCGCCGCAGGTTGAGCATAAGTCAGCGAGCGACGTCCAGGACGTACAAGTTGGCATAAAAAAGGCAAGGCATAGACCTTTTGGTCATGCCTTGCCTTTTGAATGACAAATTGTCGTCCTGGGCGGCGCGCAGCGTCGACTGGTTGCGCGGTTCGTAGAACCGCGCAACATGAGAGCGCCCCCTCCCGCGCACGGAACGGGAGGGGGCTAAAGGTAGGAGTCTACCGGTGGGTTTACCCCACCGGACAGACGATGACCAGGTGATCCTTTACAGGATCGTCAAGGTTTCCGTGGGGTACCCGTTGGGTACTTAGAGCAGCACGCAGGCGACGGTCAGGATGACGGCGCAGACGACGGAGAGTGCGACGATGAGCTTAAGGGCAAACTTGAGCCAGGTCGTCCACTCGATCTTGGCCAGGGCGAGACCGCCCATGATGGCGCCGGAGGTCGGGGTGAACAGGTTCACGACACCGATGGCGGCGGAGAAGATCATGACCATGACCTCGGGCGAGAAGCCGAGCTTAACAGCCAGCGGTCCCATGATGGGCATGGAGACGGTGGCCATACCGGAGGTCGAAGGAATCAGGAAGGACAGGCCGAAGTAGACCAGGAAGCTCATGGGAGCGAAGATCACGCCGGACAGGCCAGCCAGGGCATTGGCGGCAGCGTCGAGGACGAAGACGTCGAGGCCGGTGCTAGCCATGAGGACGGAGATGCCACGGGCGAGGGCGATGACGAGAACAACGGACATCATGTCGGCAGCGCCGGTGATGAAGGTGTTGACGATCTGCTTCTCGGACAGGCCACCGATGATACCAATCAGGATAGCCATGAGGAAGAACCAGGTGGAAGCCTCGTCGAAGTACCACTGGCCAATGGGCAGGCCGGTGATCAGGGCAGACCAGCCCTGGACGACGGCATTACCGTCGGCGTCGTAGACAGCGCCAGCGTCAAAGAAGTTGGCGACGCCCTCGTTGAGGTCGGCCAGCGGGATGAAGCCGACGATCATGACGACGAAGGTGAAGGCGAAGGCGATCAGAACACCCTTCTGACGACCGGTGAGCTTGACCTCCTTGTGGACCTCGGAAGCAGCCTTGCCATGTGCCTCTTCGGCGTCCTTGAGCTCCTGCATCGAGAGGATGGTGGAACCCTTGTCAGCCTTGACCTTCTTGGCATAGTTCATCACGAAGACGATGGACATGACGGTGGTAACAAGCCACAGGACGGCACCGAGGCCGATGATGATGGATTGGTTCACGGCAATGTCAACGCCGGTCAGGGCGTCGACGGCAGCGCCGACGGCGAACGGGTTAACCGTGGAGCCGAGGCAGCCGCAGCCAGCGCCGAGCAGGACGGTAGCGGCGCCGACCATCGGGTCGAAGCCGGCAGCCATCATGGTAGCGGCGAGCAGGGCGTAGAAGGGAACGGTCTCCTCGCACATACCATAGGTGGTACCACCGAGGGAGAAGATGAGCATCAGCACGGGAATGAGCATGATCTCGTTGCCCTTAAGCTTCTGCACCAGGACGGCGATACCGTTGTCCAGAGCGCCGGTCTCGGTCATCATACCGAGGAAGCCGCCCAGGATCATAACGAAGAGGCAGACGGGCAGAGCGTCAGCGAAGCCCTTAATCGGGGCGGTGCAGAAATCGCTCAGACGGGCGGCAGTAACCGCGCCGCCGGACGTGCCGGAGACGATAACGGTAACAACTGCAACAATTGCCAGCAGAGCTAGAAGAATGGTGAACGATGAAGGCATACCGCGCTTTTTCTTAGCGGTCTCAGTCATGGTTCTCATCCCCCCTTCATAAATCATTTAACTTTCTCGCGCGAAGCGGATTTTCCGTGCCGTGCCCACCGCCCGACGCAAGATATTTACCAGACAAAACCGCTCGGGGTGAGCAGCAATACACCCCGAGCGAGATGCTAGATGCTCTTACTTGAGCGTGGCGTACATGACAGCCTTGATGGTGTGCATGCGGTTCTCGGCCTCGTCGAAGACCTTGGAAGCGGGGCTCTCGAAGACCTCGTCGGTGACCTCCTGCTCGGTGATGCCGAACTGCTCGCACTTCTCGGCGCCAATCGTAGTGTTGGTGTCGTGGAAGCTGGGCAGGCAGTGCAGGAAGATGGCACCCGGGTTGGCCATAGCCATGACCTCGGAAGTAACACGATACGGGGTGAGCTGAGCGATGCGCTCGGCCCAGACCTCGTCGGGCTCGCCCATGGAGACCCACACGTCGGTGTAGATAACGTCGGCACCGGTGACGCCGTCCTTGACGTCGGTGGTCAGCTTGATGGTGCAGCCGTTGGCCTCGGCGATGGGCTTGCAGGCCTCGATGACGTCGTCGGCGGGCATGCACTCCTCGGGGCCGCAGGCCACGAAATTCATGCCGAGCTTGGAGCAGACGACCATGAGGGAGCGAGCAACGTTGTTCTTGCAGTCGCCCATGAAAACGAGAGTCTTGCCCTTGATGTCGTAGTTGAAGTTCTCCTGGACGGTCAGGATGTCGGCGAGCATCTGGGTGGGATGCCACTCAGTGGTCAGGCCGTTCCACACGGGCACGCCGGACTTAGCAGCGAGCTCCTCGACATCGTCCTGGGCAAAGCCACGGAACTCGATGCCGTCATACATGCGGCCGAGAACGCGGGCGGTGTCCTCGATGGACTCCTTCTTGCCCATCTGCGACGAACCCGGATCGAGGTAGGTGACGCCCATGCCCAGATCCATGCCGCCGACCTCAAAGGCGCAGCGGGTACGAGTGGAGGTCTTCTGGAAGAGCAGAACGATGTTCTTGCCCTCGAGATAGCGGTGCGGAACGCCAGCGCGCTTCATGTCCTTGAAGTTCTTGGAGAGCTTGAGCAGGTACTCGATCTCCTCGGTGGTGAGGTCGAGAAGCTTGAGGAAGCTACGGCCGGAGAGGTTAACACCCATGGTTCGATTCCTTTCGAAGAAATGAATTACGTAAGTATTAGTGTTGCCCGTTTAACGGGCGAAGCCGGTGCGGTTGTAGGGGGACCGCACCGGAAACGGAAAGACTTAGAGGTCCTCGCGCCAGAAGGGCATGCTCATGCAGCGCGGGCCGCCGCGGCCGCGGGAGAGCTCGGCGGAGGGCACGACGAGAAGGTCCAGGCCCTCCTTGTACAGCACGTCGTTGGTGACGGTGTTGCGGGCGTAGACGCAGATCTTGCCGGGCTCGACGCACAGGGTGTTGGAGCCGTCGTTCCACTGCTCGCGGGAGGCCGCGATCGGGTCGCCGCCGCCGCAGGGGATCAGCTTGACCTGGTCGACGCCGGTGGCGTCCTCCAGGACGTGCTCGAGGGTGTCCTCGATCAGGCGGATGTTCACGTCGCCCGGGTTCTTGCCGGCGGTCAGCTCGTAGACGCGCAGGGTGCCCATGATGGCGGGGTGGATCGTGAACTTATCGACGTCGATCTGGGTGAAGACCGTGTCGAGGTGCATGAAGGCGCGCGAGACCGGGATGTCGAAGGCCAGGATGCGCTCGACCTTGGAGTCGGAGTTCCAGAAGATGTTCTGGGCCATGACGTCGATCGCGGCGGCCTGGGTGCGCTGGGAGATGCCGACGGCGAGGGTCTTCTCGTTGATGTTCAGCACGTCGCCGCCCTCGGTGTGGAACTGGCAGTCGCGGCGGAAGTACAGCGAGACGTCCTTGTAGTCGGGGTGGTACTTGAAGATGTACTTGCCGTACAGGGTCTCGCGGTTGCGGGTGACCGAGTACATGCGGTTGAGGTTGACGCCCTCGCCGACGACCGCGAACGGGTCGCGGGTGAAGTAGAGGTTGGGCATCGGGTCGATGATCAGGTCGGACTCGGACTCGGAGTTGACCAGGGAGTCGAGGGTCGTGGACGCCGTGAGGGGCATGTCTATCTCGGACTTGGTCATGCCGGCCATGGTCTTCTTGACGAACTCGAGGTTGTCCTCGATGGAGTCCAGCTTCTCGCGGACGATCTGCGGCATGTGCTGGCCGCGGATGCCGGCCTCGGCGATGTACTGGTCGGTGAACTCGGCGCGGGCGCCGGGGACCTGGTCGAACACCTCGGCGACGAGGTTCTCGAGATAGAGGACCTCCACGCCCTGGTCCCTCAGGATCTGGGCGAAGGTGTCGTGCTCCTGCTGCGCGACCTCCAGGAACGGGACGTCGTCGAACAGGAGTCGCTCGAGCTCGTCGGGCGGCAGGTTGAGGAGCTCGTCGCCGGGACGGTGCAGGCAGACCTTCCTGAGCTTGCCGATCTCGGAAGGCACGTGCAGACCTTTCGTCATGGCCTCCTACCTTTCTTTCGGGCCTTTCGGCCGAATCTCTCAGCGCCCTTCCGTAACGGGCACTGCTTGCTGACAGCTCTAGTTATATCCAAATTCCACCCGCAATTCCACCTCGCCCCCGAACGGTCAACAAAGTGCGATGAACGGTATATCGCATGTGATTCCCCCATGATGTACTTCGGCGTTCTAAAGTAACTTTTCTAAGGTAAACGCTCTTTTTTCTTAAAAACCATTTGCGATTGCGTCTCTAAACTTTTGATTCAGAATTGCATAGCTAAATCGGTTTTATGTATATAAATGATGTTTGTTTACGTTTCCGCCTGCATTCAATGATATTCAGCTATCCATCATTCTTATTCACACTTACGTACCAGTTGAGTGAGGATATAGACCGCTTGCAGACGAGCAGGGCGTCAGTCCTATGACTCGTCAGCGTAAGAAGTAGGTAAAGATACCGTTCACGCGATACGTTCGTGCCAGCGGTCGACTAAATTGAGACAATAGTGAATAAGAGTTAGGCTACCGTCCCCTACGGGGACTGAACGGACAGATGCATATGCCGAGCAAAATCGAAAAGAAGCAAGCCGCTGCAAAGCTGCGCAAGCCGCCGCGCGACTTCTCGTACACGCAAAACCGAGAGCTTAGCTGGCTGCGCTTTAACAACCGCGTGCTCGACGAAGCCTTCGATGAGACCGTTCCGCTGTTCGAGCGTCTAAAGTTCGTGTCGATTTTCGAGTCTAACCTCGACGAGTTTCTCATGGTGCGCGTGGGCGGCCTGTCCGATCTGGCAGAGCTCAAAAAACAGCCTGTCGACAACAAGAGCAATATGACCGCCTCCGAACAGGTCGATGCTGTCATGGCCGAAATGCCCGGGCTCCTTACTCGTTGGGAATCCATCTTTAAGAGCATCGAAGGCAAGCTCGACACCTTGGGCGTTCACCGCGCCCGCATCGATTCGCTTACGCCCGAGGAGCGCACCTTCGTAACCCGCTACTTCCAGGCCTACGTGTCGCCGGTCATCTCGCCGCTGGTCATCGATCCGCGCCACCCCTTCCCCAACCTGCGCAACGGCGCGCTCTATCTGGCCTGTGGTCTGGACGGCGCCACCGACGAGGAGAGCCTGCTGGGCCTTATCGAGATTCCCGCCTCGATGAACCGCGTGGTCGAGATTCCCTCGCCCACCGGCACCTACTCCTACATCTTGCTCGAGGACGTCATTCTCGCCTGCCTGGACAGCTGCTTTGGCTCCTATAAGCCGCTGGATCGTGCGCTGATCCGCGTCACCCGCAACGCCGACATCGATCCGGACGGCGAGGGCGTCGAAGAGGAAGAGGACTACCGCCAGCACATGAAGCGCATCCTCAAGAAGCGCCTGCGCCTGCAGCCGGTAGTGCTCGCCGTCTCGGGGTCGCTCGAGAAGGCGACGCTCAAGACTATCCGCAAGGCGCTCGAGCTCTCGCGTCGCTCGGTCTTTACCTGCGATATCCCGCTCGACCTGGGCTACGTCTTTGGCATTGAGGGCAAGATTCCCGAGCACCTGCGCAACGAGCTGCTCTTTACGCCGTTTAAGCCGCAGCCCAACCCCAACATCGACATGACCCGCTCCATCCGCGAACAGGTGCTGCAGGGCGACAAGCTGCTCTTTTATCCCTACGAGGCCATGAACCCCTTCCTGGATCTGGTGCACGAGGCCGCCTACGACCCCGAGTGCATCTCGCTGCGCATCACGCTCTACCGCGTGGCCAAGCAGAGCCGCCTGTGCGAATCGCTGATCGATGCTGCCGAGAACGGCAAAGAGGTCACGGTGCTCATGGAACTTCGTGCCCGCTTTGACGAGCAGAACAACATCGAGTGGGCCGAGCGTCTGGAAGAGGCGGGCTGCACCGTCATCTATGGTTCCGAGGGCTTTAAATGCCACTCAAAGATCTGCCAGCTCACCTATCGCGAGGGCATGGCGCTCACCCGTCTCACGCTTTTGGGCACCGGCAACTTTAACGAGAAGACGGCCAAACTCTACAGCGACTTTATGCTCATGACCGCCCATCCCGGCATCGGTGAAGACGCCAACCTGTTCTTCCGCAATCTGTCGCTGGGCAACCTGCGCGGCGACTACCGCTTCCTGGGTGTGGCGCCCGTAGGCCTCAAGCCGCTCATCATGCGCGGCCTGGATCGCGAGATCCAGCGCGCCCTTGCCGGCGAGCCCGCCCGCGTGTTCTTTAAGCTCAACTCGCTGACCGACCGCGAGGTCATCGACAAAATCGCCGAGGCATCGTGCGCAGGAGTCCGCGTGGACATGATCATCCGCGGTATCTCGTGCCTCAAGCCCGGTGTTCCGGGCAAGACCGAGAACGTGCATGTCCGTTCTATCGTCGGACGCTTTTTGGAGCATGCGCGCGTTTACGCCTTTGGCGTGGACTCGGACATGATCTATCTGAGCTCGGCCGACATGATGACGCGCAACACCGAGCACCGCGTGGAGATCGCCTTCCCCGTGCTCGACCCCACCTGCCGCGCCCTAGTACACGAGTACATGGGCATGCAGCTGCGCGACAACGTGAAGGCCCGCAGCCTCACGAGCGACGGCACCTGGGTCCCCGTAGAGCGTGCAGAGGGTGAGAAACCCTTCAACTCGCAGGAAGCTCTACTGGAGCGTGCCTATCGCAACGCCGAGGCCGCGCCCGAGCCCGTCATTGAGGCGGAACCTGCCCCCGAGGCCGAGCCGCAGCCAGTAGCACCCAAGGTCCAAGAGGTCCAGGCGACCGTCATTGAGCCCGAGCCTGCACCTGCACCTCGGCCCGAGACGCAGGTCACCAAGCCCGCACCCGAGACGAGCGCCCGTCGCGATAAGCCCGCTGGCAAGACCAAGGCCATCGAGCGCCATCGCCCCGGTCGCGTGCGCATGGGCCTGGGCCTGATCGGCCTGGGTCTTAAGACGCTCATTACCGGCAAGACGAAATAGTCGTTTGTAGAAGCAGTTTGTAGAAGCGCCCCGCATTTGAGGAAAGCCTCAGATGCGGGGCGCTTTTCCCTGCTACCATGGTGCGGACAACAACGCGAATGACAGGCAGGGATATGAAGCTCACCATAGAATCGATGACGTATGGCGCCGACGGGCTGGCGCATGCCGACAACGGCAAGGCCGTATTTGTGCAGGGCGCCGTGGCGGGCGACACCGTCGAGGCCGAGATCGTGCAGGACGGTAAGTCGTTCATGCGCGCCCGCACCACCGAGGTTCTAGAGCCAAGCCCCGATCGCATTCAGCCTCCTTGCCCCTTCGTTGGCATTTGCGGCGGCTGCTCGTGGGGCAACCTCTCGCGCACGGCACAGCTTGCCGCCAAGGAACAAAACCTGCGCTCCACGCTCGAGCGCATCGGCAAGTTCGCTCCTGAGCAGGTCGATGAGTTGGTGCAGCCCATCTGCCACACCAAGGACGACTGGGGCTACCGCAATAAAATCGAGCTCGAACCGACCGTCGTCAACGGTCGCATGCGCCTTGGCATGCACGGTGTCGACCCCAGTAAAATCGTGACCGTCGATACGTGCCCGCTGTTCGATAAGCGCTTCCCGAAGGCGCTCAAATCGGTCGTCGGCGCACTCAACTATCTAAGCGGCAGCCATGACTTGGGGCTCGAACGCGTGGGCATTCGCGCATCGCGCCGCACCAAGGCACTCGAGGTCGCGCTCTGGACGCCCACAGGCTCTTTTCCGCGCTCGCAGGTCTCCCGCGTGCTGGCGGACGCCGCTCACCCCACGAGCATCGTGCGCGTGATGAGCAAGGGCGAAAAGAAGGCCCGCCGTGTCTCCAAGGTCGAAATGCTCGCCGGAGAGGGCTCATGGACCGAGAATATCGCCGAGGGTCAGATGCGCTTGTCTGCCCCGTCTTTTTTCCAGGTCAACACCAAGGGTGCCGAGATTTTGATCGATCTTGTCATGGAAGCGCTCGACCCGCAGGAAGACGAGCTTGCCGTGGACCTGTACTGCGGTGCCGGCACCTTTACCCTGCCGCTCGCCCGCCGCTGCGACTTTGTTGCCGCCGTCGAGGCCTACGGTCCGGCCGTGCGCGACCTGCGCCGTAACCTCGAGATCAACAAACTCGACAACGTCGACGTCATCGGTGGCGATGCCGTGCGCGAGTTCCCCGACCAGGATGCCGACGTCTTGGTGGTCGACCCGCCGCGCGCAGGCCTCGCCCCCGAGGCGATCGACCTTATCGCCAGCACGAGTGCTCGCGATGTCGCCTACGTGAGCTGCGACCCGGCCACCCTGGCGCGCGATCTCAAACGCTTTGTCGAAGAAGACACCTTCTCCCCCGTAAAGATCACGCCAGTCGACCTATTCCCGCAAACCTTCCACTGCGAGACCGTCGTCCACCTTAGGCGCAACTAGCCACTTAATCATTGCTCAGAAAAATCATTAGGAAATCGAGCGTGGCAAGCGGAGGTCTTCGGGGTATAAGACGGCTAATTGTATGCCGCCTTACGAAAGGAACTCTCATGCCCAGCGTTGCCGTTCTCGCCGCCGATGGCTTTGAAACGATTGAATGCCTGACCATGGTCGACGTCATGCGTCGCGGCGGCGTGCGCGCCACGCTCGTCTCGATCATGCCCACGCGTGAGGTCGTAAGCTCGCTGCAGATTCCCGTGACCTGCGATGCGCTCTTTGACGAGATCGACTTTGACGAGTACGACTGCGTCGTGCTGCCCGGCGGCCTGCCCGGTGCCACCAACCTGCGCGCCGACCAGCGCGTCTGCGACGTAGTCTGCGATTTCGCCGCGACCAAGCACGTTGCCGCCATCTGCGCCGCCCCGTTTATCCTGGGCGAGCTTGGTCTACTCGAGGGACGCCGCGCCACGTGCTTCCCCGGCTTTGAGAAGAGCTTCCCCGAGGGCACCTATACCGGCGAGAAAGTCACGCAAGACGGCAATATCATCACTGCCAGTGGCATGGCACAGTCACTCCCCTTTGCTTTGGAGCTGTTGCGCACGCTCGCCGGCGAAAAGGCCGTCGAGAAGGTCGCCGAGGGCATCCAACTATGATCTTGGCTTCGCAATCGCCGCGCCGCATAGAGCTGATGCGCGAGGCGGGCTATAACATTCGCGTAATTCCCGCAGACATCGATGAAACGCCTTTTGATGGCGAAGCTCCGCTTACGCTCGTCGAGCGCTTGGCGCGTGCTAAAGCTGCTGCCGTCGCCGCCGAGCATGCCGAGCCCAATGAGCTGACCGTCGCGGCCGATACCATCGTCACCTTCGATGGCAAGATTTTGGGTAAGCCGGCAAACGGGGACGAGGCGCGCGCCATGCTCCACGAGCTTTCGGGCCGCACGCACCAGGTGGCAACTGGCGTCTGCATCGTTAAAGCCGGCGACGCTGCAGCTCCGCATGCCGCCGAGAGTCTGTCGTTTGTCGATGTGACCGACGTGACGTTCTATGAGCTTACCGAAGAGCAGATCGAGCACTATGTCGCCTCCGGCGAACCCATGGACAAGGCCGGGGCCTACGGCATCCAGGGCACAGGCGGCCGCATGCTCGTGCACGATATTTCCGGTGACTTCTACAACGTGGTGGGCTTGCCCATCGCCCGCGTCGCACGCGCGATTCAAAAACTCTCGTAATCGCATCTGGCGCCGGGTATCCCCCAGCGCCTACAATTTTGCCGTACCGTACGGATCCCGACCGGGCATAAGGCCCGGCGGAAAACCGATAGGAGAAAATATGGACACACCGCTCGAAGCCATCGATGTTTGCAATGTCGATGGCTTTTGCTTTGGCAACTATACGGACGAGGAGGCTGGCACCGGCTGCACCGTAATCGTGGCGCCCGAGGGTGCCACCGGCGGTGTTGACGTACGCGGCGGCGCTCCCGCTTCGCGCGAGACCGACCTGCTGCGTCCCGAAAACACTGTCGATAAGGTCCACGCTGTCTGCCTTTCGGGCGGATCGGCCTTTGGCCTCGAAGCCGCAAGCGGCGTGGCCCGCGAACTCGAGAGCCGCGGCATCGGCCTTCCCGTCGGCCCCACACAGGTGCCCATCGTGTGCTCGAGCTGCATCTTCGACCTTGCCTTTGGCGACCCCACCGTGCGTCCCGACATTGAGGCCGGTATCGCTGCCGTGCGCGAGGCGCTCGACCACACCCCTGCCACGCTCGAGCAGGGCAACGTGGGCGCCGGCACCGGCGCCACTGTAGGCAAGCTCATGGGACCTGCTACCTGCATGAAGGCCGGCCTTGGAGCTGCCGCCGTGGCACTCGGCCCCGTCAAGGTGGGCGCCGTGGTCTCCGTCAACGCCTGCGGCAACGTCGTCGACCCGGCCACTGGCGAGTGGGTGGCCGGCATGCGCGCCGCAGCCGATAGCGACCAGATCGTCGACATGGAGCTCGCCGCCCTTGCCGCCGCCGGCTCCATGCAGATGCCGCTCGACCGCACCAACACCACCATCAGCTGCATCGTCACCAACGTGGAGCTCACTAAGGCCCAGGCCACCAAGGTCTCTCAGATGGCCGCGGACGCCTACGCGCACGCCATCCGCCCCACACACACCACCAACGACGGCGACACCATCTACACCCTCGCCAGCGCCAAACTGGGCGCCCAGGCAAGCGCCGCCGTTCCCCTAGACCAGCTGGGCATGCTCGCCATAAGAGCCCTGGAAACCGCCATCGTAAACGGAGCCAAAACCGCCAAAACCTCCCACGGAATCCCAGGTGCTGCGAAGTAATCTCACTCGACCGTCGGTCGGAGGCGGGCGGGCATTACGTTTGCTGCTCTACAGTCCTATGCAAGACGAAGGCCACATTAAGTGGCCTTCTTTGCATGCGGAACTCGCGACAAACGTAATGCCCGCCCGCCTCCGACCGACTACCAACTAATATTTTTTCAGCCCAGGCCCCTGTGTACCGCGCGTCGAAGATCTTCAAATTCAAATAACCTGACAATCGATTCTTATAGCAGAGGCCCCTTGGCCTTTAGTTTGATACAAGTTCCGCACGAGCCGGAAAGCACTTAATGTGCTTTCCGTGCGAGCAGGACTGTTCGCAGTAGCAAACTAAAGGCCAAGGGGCCCAGTCAACCTATCAGCAGCGATTACTCGGCAGCTAGTTGAATTTGAAGATCTTTGAGGCAAGACGGTATAGGCCGAGTGTGGTTTTGTCTCCGGCACGACCGCGCAGGTTGGTGAAGAAGCCGACCACACCGTAGCGTGCACGACGATACATACGCTCGTCATAGGCTTTCAGATCACTCCACAACGTCTTCAGGCGCTCGTCGGCACAATCCTCGTCGGAAAGCTTAGTAAGCACCGAGCAAATTGCCATCATCATGGTGAAATAGCCCATCATGTACGAGCGCAGACGCGATGACTCGACATCGCCGTACAGATGGAACGACTCCATCATGATGCGCGTCACGCGGAACTGCTGGTCCAGACGCTTGACCATCGTGGCCTCGTTGACGCTTTGACCCTCACGGCCGATAAAGTAGCGATAGAGGTCGATATCGGCGTAGTACATGGTCTTACAACGCGGCAGCGGCACGTAGGCGTAGATGTTGTCTACATAGAACGTGTGCGGCGGCATAGGCAGATTGGACGCGCGCAGCACATCCGTGCGATAGCACAGGCTGTGCATAAGCAGATTCTGGTCCAGACGGAAATGACCAATCTGGTCCCAGGTAAAGATCTTTTTTCGCGGCAGGGCAAACTTGTAGCCAATAGCGGTGTGCGTACCCTCGTAAACCTTCTCGTACACATAGTTCGAGATAAAGAGGTCGACGCGCTGGTCGCGCTCCTCAAAACCGCGCAGGATCGAAAGCATAGTCGACAGGGCTGCGCCATCGAGCCAGTCGTCCGAGTCGACGACCTTGTAGTAGGTACCCTGCGCCTCGCGCAAGCCCGAGAGGACGGCAATGCCGTGGCCGCCGTTCTCCTGATGCACCGCGCGGATGATGCCGGGATAACGTGTCTCCCACTCGTCGGCCTTGGCTGCCGTCTCGTCCTTGGAACCGTCATCGACGATGATGATCTCGATATCGGTGGCGTAATTGCTCCCCTCCAGAATGGAGGTGATGCAATGGTCCATGTCCTTGGCGGCGTTATACGAGGGAATACCGAATGATATGACTTTATGCATGGCAGGCGATAATCTCATCCGAAAGATCGAGGGCAGAGTTGGTCACGGCATCCATATCGTAGTAACGATACTCGGCCAGACGACCCACCGGGTGGAAGTTCGTCAGGTTCTGGACGCGCTCAAGATAGCGCTCATAGAGCTCGCGGTTCTCGGGCTCCAGAATGGCGTAATAGGGCGTCTCGCCCGAGCCGGGCGTATAGGCCTTGGAATACTCCTTCATGATGGTGGTCTTGCCGGGCAGGACCTGACCAGTCATGTTCTTGAACTCGGTGATGCGCGTGTAATCCTCGCTCGTGGTGTAGTTGACGGTGCCCACGGGCTGGAACTGGTCCATATCGAGCGTCTCGAACTTCATGTCGAGCGTACGGTACGGCAGAGCGCCCAGGTCGAGGTTGAACAGCTCGTCAAGCGGACCGGTGTAGACGATCTCGCCGCCATAGACCTTACCGTCGATCTTGACGGTGGTCTCGTCGATCTCGAAGAGGTCGCGGGCGTCCACGTCGCAGAACACATCAATCAGATCGTGGTCGAGCATGCGCTCGAACAGCGCGGTATAGCCGTCCTGCGGCATGCCCTGGAAGGGAGCCTGCGGGAAGTAGCGGTCATCGTCGCCCACAAAGACGGGAACGCGGCCGGTGATCGAGGGATCGATCTGGTCGGGCGTCTGACCCCACTGCTTCATGGTGTAATGCAAAAAGACGTTCTCGTAGACGTAATCGGCGACCTCGGCAAGATCCGGGTCGTTCTTCTTGCGCAGCTCCATGATGGGCACCTTGACGTCCTTGCCAAAGGTCTCCACGAGCTTCTGATACAGCTCCTCGCCGCGCTCGTCACCAAAGGCGAGCTTGAGGCTCGCGTGGTTAAAGGGCACAGGCATAAGGGTGCCGTTGATGTTGGCGAGCACCTTGTGCTGGTAGTCCGTCCACTTGGTAAAGCGCGACAGGAAATTGTGGACGCGCTCATTAAAGGTATGGTAGATGTGCGGACCATACTCGTGGACCAGGATTCCGGCCTCATCAGCGCAGTCGTAGGCGTTACCCGCAATGTGGCTACGGCGTTCCAGAACGGCAACGCGATAGCCGATAGTCTCGGCGAGACGACGGGCGCAAACGGCACCGGCATATCCAGCACCGACGACAATCATGTCGTATACGCCGGCGTTAAAGCCTTCAGGCAGGCCTGAGGTAATCTGCATCGATACTCCTTGTCAAAAGCCACGGGCTCGTTAGCTGGGCTTTTCTCGAACATTCTTCGAGACATATTTATCAGAGCGATTATAGCGCTAATGCGTCCTATAATGAGCTTGCCACACAAGGAAAGCTCAAGCACCGCGGCGTACATAATTGAAAGGTAAACCCGCTAGCAGCGGGTTTATTCGTGAACAGCCGGGCGCCTGGAGCTTAGCGAAACGCTTGTAAGGAGTAACATGAGCGATTTCCTAAACCGTATGAAGTCTGCCGCCAAGGCCGACCTTAAGACAATCGTCCTGCCCGAGGGCGAGGATCCGCGCACCATCGTCGCGGCCACCAAGATCATCGAGGAGGGCCTGGCAAAGATCGTCATCCTGGGCAACCCCGACGAGATCAACGTTCCCGGCGCTACCGTCATCGACCCGCGTAATGCCGAGAAGCACGAGGAGTACGCGCAGAAGTTTGCCGAGCTCCGCGCCAAGAAGGGCGTTACCATCGAGCAGGCTCGCGCCCAGGTGATGGATGCCACCTACTTTGGCACCATGATGGTCAAGATGGGCGACGCCGACGGCCTGGTCTCCGGCGCCTGCCACTCCACCGCCGACACCCTGCGCCCTGCGCTTCAGATCCTCAAGACCGCCCCGGGCACCAAGCTGGTCTCGGCCTTCTTCGTGATGTGCACCGACACCCCGCAGTTCGGCACCGACGGCACGCTGATCTTCGCCGACTGCGGCCTCAACATCAACCCGTCCTCCGACGAGCTCTCTGAGATCGCCATCGCCTCCGCTCACTCCTGGTCCACCTTCATGGGCAACGTTGAGCCGCACGTGGCCATGCTCTCCTACTCCACCATGGGCTCCGCCGGCGGCGAGGTCGCCAAGAAGGTCCAAGAGGCCGTGAAGTTCTGCAAGGAGAAGGCTCCCGAGCTCGCCATCGATGGCGACCTGCAGCTCGACGCCGCCATCGTTCCCACCGTCGCCCAGCTCAAGGCTCCTGGTTCCTCCGTTGCCGGTAAGGCCAACGTGCTCGTGTTCCCCGACCTCGAGGCCGGCAACATCGGCTACAAGCTGGTCCAGCGCTTCGCCGGCGCCGACGCCTACGGCCCCATCCTGCAGGGCATCGCCAAGCCGGTTAACGACCTTTCGCGCGGCTGCTCTGCCGACGACATCGTGGGTGTCGTGGCCATCACCGCCGTCCAGGCCCAGATGGCTGAGTAGCGGACATATCCCCTCGGGACCCTACAGGGTAAAGCTCTGAAAACGTCCTCGGACATGCATGAAACCCCCGCTGCGCACTTCGTGCGGCGGGGGTTTCATGCGTCCTGCGGAATATTTTCAGAGCTTTACCCTGTAGGGTCCCTGCCGCCACGTAGCAATCAGAGAATCCGGGGTGGACGGCGGCTTGGCTACGAGCTGGGTCTGAAAATCTGAACGGATGGGTGTCGTTGCTGAAAGTGCAGACGTTGCTGGTGGCGATCACTTTGGGACTCGGATTTCCACTTGCTAGCAAAAAGGCCTCCGGAGCTGTTGCTCTGGAGGCCTTTTTTCAATTACAAACGAATGCGTTAGTTGTTCTTGGTCAGGCGCTCGACGTCGTGGGCGATCATGTATTCCTCGTCGGTGGGGATGACCATGACCGTGACGGAAGAGCCGGCGGCGCTGATGACCTGCGGGCCGTTACCAACGGCCTCGCGGTTCTTGTTGTTGTCGATGCGTACGCCCAGCCACTCAAAGCAGTCGCAGAAGGCCTTGCGGATCGACCAGTCGTTCTCGCCGATGCCGGCGGTAAAGGTGATGGTGTCCACGCCCGCCATGGAAGCGATCATGGAGCCAGCCTGCTGCATGGCCTTGTAGGCGAACATATCGAAGGCAAGCAGGCAGCGCTCGTCGCCCTCAGAGGCGCGCGTGCGGATGTCGCGGGCGTCGTTGGAGATACCCGAAATGGCAAGCAGGCCGGACTGCTTGTTCATCATGTCATCGACTTCCTGATAGCTGTAGCCGCCCTCGCGCTGGAGGTAGCACACGGTGGCCGGATCAATGGAACCGCAACGAGTGCCCATCATCAGGCCGTCGAGCGGCGTGAGGCCCATCGTGGTGTCGCGGCACACGCCGTCCTCGATAGCAGCGAGCGAAGCACCGTTACCCAAGTGGCACGAAAGCAGACGGTGGCAGCGCGAACCCAGGATCTCCTTGGCCATCATCCACTCATAGCGGTGGCTCGTGCCGTGGGCGCCGTACTTGCGCACGTGGTACTTGTCGCACACGTCCTTGGGCAGCGCGTAGGTATAGGCGACCTCGGGCATGGTCATATGGAACGAGGTATCGAAGACCGCCACGTTGGGCAGCTCCGGATACTTCTCACGGCAGTACTCAATCGCCGCGGCCTCGCCGTAGTTGTGCAGCGGGGCAAGTGGTGCCACCTCAAGAATCTTGGCCATAACCTCGTCGTCGACAACTGCGGAATCATCGAAGTGCCAGCCGCCCTGAACGATACGATGACCAATGCCATCAATCGTAAAGTCGGTCTTCTCGAGCTCCTCGAGCACACGAGCGATAGCAGAGCGATGATCGGGGAAAGGGACCTCCTCGGTCTGCTTGGCGCCACCGTTCTCGGAGTGGCCAAAGATGCCCATGTCCGAACCGATACGTTCGCAGTTGCCCTTGGCGAAAACCTCGCGGGTAACGGTATCCAAAAGCTGATATTTAAGGCTTGAGCTGCCGGCATTGACAACAAGTACGTTCATGAGACTCCTTTGCAGTGCAATACGGTCGACGCAGACCCCTTAAGGCGGCCGCATTTTAATAAGAAGTTATCACAACTTGATAAATAGCTATCAAGCATATCGCCCAACGAGCACAAAAGAGGGGCCGAACGGCGCTCGGTCGTCCAGCCCCTCCCCTCTTGCAATTACTTGCCGTTGACGATGCGCTCGACGTCGGAAGCGATCATGAACTCCTCGTCCGTGGGAATGACGAAGATCTTGACCTTGGAATCCTTGGCAGACAGGCACCAAGCGCCGTCGCCACGCAGGGCGTTACGGGCATGGTCCATCTTGACGCCCATAAAGGCCAGACGGTCGGCAACGCCGGCGCGAACGGCCGGAGCGTGCTCACCGATGCCGGCGGTGAAGACCAGCGTGTCCATGCCGCACATGGAAGTGGCCATCTCGGCAGCCTTGGCGGCAATCTTGTAGACGAACATATCGAAGGCGAGCTGAGCCTCAGGGTCACCAGCAGCGGCGAGCTCCTCGACATTGCGGCAGTCGTTGGTCTTGCCGCCGGTCACAGCCAAAAGGCCGGACTTCTTGTTCATCATCTCGTCGACCTCGTCGAAGGTGTAGCCGCCCTCGCGCTGCAGGTAGCACACGGTAGCCGGGTCGATGGAGCCGCAGCGGGTGCCCATCATGACGCCGTCGAGCGGGGTGAGGCCCATGGTGGTGTCCATGCACTTGCCGTCCTCGATGGCGCACAGGGAGGCACCGGAGCCGATGTGGCACACGACGACCTTGCGGGCCTCGCCGTTGGTCATCTCGGCGACCTTCTTGGAGATGTAGCGGTAGCTGGTGCCGTGGGCGCCGTACTTACGGATGTGCAGCTTGTCGCAAACATCCTTGGGAAGGGCGTAAGTCTTGGCGACCTCGGGCATGTTGAAGTGGAAAGCGGTGTCGTAGACCGTAACGTTGGGCAGGTCGGGATACTGCTCCAGGCAGTACTCGATAACGTTGGCCTCGGGGTTGTTGTGCAGCGGCGCTAGCGGGGCGACCTCGCGAATCTTGGCGAGAACGTCCTCGTCGACGAGGGAGGAATCGCCAAAGTACCAACCGCCCTGAACGATGCGGTGACCGATGCCCTCGATCTTGACGCCGTTGGCCTCGAGGTCCTTCAGGACAGCCTCGATGGCGACCTTGTGGTCGGGGAACTCGATGTTCTCGGTCACCTTCTTGGAGCCGTTGGCAGCATGGGTGAAGGTACCGCCGGTAAAGCAGACGCGCTCGCAGGAGCCCTTTGCGGACACCTTGTGGGACTTGGTATCGATGACCTGATACTTAAGGGTCGAAGATCCTGCGTTGACGACCAGAACGTTCATGTGTCTCCCTACTAACAGGCGGTGTGGCGCCGCCAGGTTACATACGCTTCAATAATAAACCCAAACGCCCTCGCGCTCGGGTTTATTGCGTTGATATATAAGTTATCGGTGCCTAAATACTCATGGCCTTTGACTTGTAAGACGAAATAGCGCGGGGATATACACCAGGGAAGAAATCCCGAGCGCAACAAGCAATACGACTCGAATGCCCGCAACGCTACTCAGCACAGAGTTGAGCAGATAGAAAAGAACGGCACCCACCGCCACCATCTGGCTTTGAACCGAAATCAGTGAACAGCGCATCGATGAGTCGGCAGCATTTTGGAAAACTGAGTATTTGATTGGGGCAAACAACGAGTACGCAACTGTCTGCAGCACATAGAACACGGGCAGCAAATTAGCCGGAGTAAGGGGGATCAAAAACAAAGCTGTCAATACTAAGCGAATGATGCCGCAAATACGCGCAAAACGGCCCTTGTCGACATGAGCAATCACACTGGGCACAATAAGCCCCATGGAGGCCGAGGCAAGGAGCTGGACCGCAATGGTCACACCCGAAGCGACGGAATTCATTCCGCGGCCCGCAAGCAGCAGTGAGAAAAAGTCTTCCAGGGCGACAAAAGCAAATGCCTGAGAACAGTCCATGATGAACGCTGAACGAAGAATGCCATTACACGCAATAGCGGCACCGATCATCTTCGGGCTAATTCCACGCTCAGGTGCCCCCGCAGTGCCCCCTCTTCGCATCTCAGGAATGCAGACAACGACAACCAACGTCAACACCATTGCGATGATATCTGCCGAAAGACCAATGAGATATGCACCGACAGACGAAATGAAACCGCCCACGCAAGCGGAGATGGCATAAGAGGCATAGAAAACAAATCGCTCAACGACATTAAGTCTTACGAGCTGGTCCTGAGAGACGCTGTCAATGTAAATCGCTTCTATGGATCCGCTCAGACATGCAACGGCAAAACCTTTGAGAGCGAACGCACCGATTAAAAGCAGAGGGGAACGGACGAGAAGCAGGGCGGCGTAGTATCCAAGCATCCCCACGACGCCAACGAGACCGCTTGCCTTTCGTCCAAACCTATCAGCAATATAGCCAGTGGGAACTTCGAGGATGAACTTGCTCACTTGATATGCAATCATCATGCTAGAAATCGCCACTATCGAGAATCCGACGAATTCAAGGTAAACCGTCAGAAAATACAAAATAGTGCTGAAGTTCGACAGAAAAACGAACGTCATATAAAGCAAAACCGTACGGTTTTTCATGCTCCGCCCTCCAAGAGTCAGCAATCTAAATCGAAATCTTGGAAAAGCATGAGGGCAAAGCTGTCAGCTATGTGTTGCAGGGCGTCAACATTCACTTGACGACACGAGGCCAAATGGCCTCACGAAGCGAGATGACGCAATAGGTGAAGAAATACCGTCTGGTGTCGATCGGTCCAGGCATTTTGTCGATAGCAAAAGTAGATGGGCAAGGCTACGTCATGTGAGGCTTCAATGGAGCACTCGCTCACTTCCGATCCATCCGATGCGAGAGAAGAGCCAGAAAAACTCAATATCAATCCCCCGGCTTGAAGAAACTCAGCCTGCGCCCTGTTTCCGTATTCGACATCGCGAAAGCGGAAATTAACCAGCTGAGCTTCGGGACATTGATTGATTGCATTGAGACAGGGTGACAAATTAATGGGAACAGCGAGCCTGCCGCCCAGTAACTCACGAACGGTCATAGCACCCACAGATTGATGACCAGCTGGGCATGAAAGAACCCTGAGCTCCTTTTCACCCATATATTTTGAAGAAAGGACGCTGTCCCGTGGTTCCTCAAACGAGATAGCCGCGTCCGAAATGCCAAGTATAAGTGATTCAAAGCATGTAGCCGTTGGCTGATGCCACACATCGAGGTGAATCTGAGGGTGCGAGCTTTCAAACGAGTCATACCAGTTTTCGGCAAAAAGGCGCCCCCGCCCATGAAGGCAGGGGGCGTAAAGACGAAAGTGGCCGTCGGGCGAGACGCCGTCGTCCCTCGATTGAGCGTACTTTTTGAGATCGTCGACTTGTGCCAGGATCACGCGTGCACGACGCGCAAATTCTCTGCCCGCCGGAGACAAAACAGCCTCCCCCGCCGATCGGTTGAGCAAAACGATCTGATACTCAGATTCCAACTTTTTGATTGCCGACGAAACGGCCTGCGGACTCACATGAACGGCGCGAGCTGCTTTGCGCACGCCGCCATAGTTCGCTACCGCTTGAAGGTATTCGAGTTGAGAAAGCTGCATAGATTACTCCAAAGGCAGCCAAGTCGACGGCCTACGCGCCCTCAGATGAGGTTCTCACCCAAGTTCTTGCCGCCGAGGACGTGCATATGGAAATGCATGACGGTCTGACCGGCGTTGACGCCCTTGTTGGAGATGACGCGGAAACCGTCCTCCAAGCCCTTGGCCTTAGCGACCTCCTGGATGGCGTGAGCCATGGCGCCCATGGTCTCGGCAGGCACATTATCGGCGATATCGCTGTAGTGCTTCTTGGGAATCACGAGAGTGTGGACCGGCGCCTGGGGGTTGAGGTCGTCGAAGGCGATGACTTGATCGTCCTCGTAAACGACGGTCGAGGGGATCTCGTGGTTGGCAATTTTGCAGAAGATGCAATCACACATGGTTGGTTCCTTTCTCGCAGACCAAGGTAATTATATTTGGTCGGGGTGGTTAGAACGAGAGGTTGTCGTCCGTGTTGGCGGCCTCGCCGTCGGCGAGCACGTCGTTGCCGTCGACGTCCTTAAGGAGCACCGAGACCTTCTGCTCGGCATCGGACAAGCGAGTACGCAGGCTCTTGAGGAGCTCTACGCCGCGGGTATAGCTCTCGAGCGACTCCTCGAGCTCCATATCGCCCGACTCCAGGCTGCGGATGATGAGCTCCAACTCCTGCGAAGCCTGCTTGTACGTAAGCTGCTCGACCGGGGTTTTCTCTGCCATATCTGTTTCCTTTCCTAAAGGTTTATCGCTATGAAACGCAGCCTACTCGACCGTATCGACCGTTGCTGCCACGTTGCCGTCTGCCATGCGTACGCGAATGGCGTCGCCCGGCTTAAAGGTCTTGGCGCTCATAGCCACGCCGTCAACGCTGTACGCGATGGAATAGCCGCGGGCAAGCACCTTGAGCGGCGACAGGGCATCGAGCGAGGCTGCCGTACGGCCCAGGTCGGACGCTGGCTTGTTGAGCATCGTGCGCCCCTGATGCTCCAGGCGAGAGCTCGCGAGCGTGAGCGCATGGCGCTTGCCATCGAGCCCCGAGGTGCTTGCAACCAGACGCTCGGGCAAGCGCTCAAAGTTGGAGCGAAATGTCCCGACCGAGCGTACTATGGCGCCCGACAGGCGATCGGCGGTCAGCGCAAGCTCCGATTCGCGACGCTCGACCATAAATGTGGGGTCGTTGAGGCACGGGCGGCACGCAGCCGCATCGAGCGCATCGCCCAGGCGAGCCGTATAGGTATCCCAGGCACGGCGACCGCGCTGATCGAGCATCTCCAGGTCGACCTGGGCCGACCCAATCATCGATGCCATCGCGGCACCCAGACGCTGATGGCGCGCCTCGAGCACATCGGCCAACTCCGTCATAGCCGGCGCCACCGATTCTGCCGCCGCCGTGGGCGTGGAGGCGCGGCGGTCGCTCACCATGTCGCAAATCGAGGTATCGGGCTCATGGCCGATACCGGTCACCACGGGCACGGGACAGGCAGCCACTGCACGGGCAAGCTCCTCGTCGTTGAAGGTCATGAGGTCCTCGAAGGAGCCGCCGCCGCGCACCAGCAAGATGCAGTCGGGCGCCGGCGTGATGGCGGCGGCACGGCGCAGGCCCTCGATAAGCTCGGCCGGCGCACCCTCGCCTTGAACCTTGGCGCCCACGCAGACAAGCTCGACGAGCGGATTGCGCCGACGCAATGTACGCTTGACGTCGTCGATTACCGCACCGGAAAGCGAGGTGACGACCGCCACGCGGGAGCAGAACACCGGGATGCGGCGCTTGCGCGCTTCGTCCATCAGGCCCTCGCGGCGTAGCTTTTCGGCCAGTTGCGCCACTTGTTGACGCAGCAGACCCTCCCCCGCCAGCGAAAACGAGCGAGCGACAAAGCTCATGCGGCCTGTGGCCTTATAGAGGTTGAAGCTGCCCTTAAAGCTCACCTGCATGCCGTCACGCAGATCGAAGGTACGCTTGAGATAGGCGCCCTTCCAGATGATGCAGTCGACGGCGGCCGAGTCGTCTTTAATCTGGAAGTAGCAGTGGCCGCTTCGGGCATTGGGACCACGAAAACCCGTGACCTCACCCAAAACGCTCAGCTGCGGAATGGCGTCGAGCGCGCCGGCGGCGATCTCCACCGCTTGGCTCACGCTGAGCTCCTTGCGCTCCTGATCGTCCGAACCGTCGAACTCGGCGGAAACGGTATTGCCGGTCAGATTCCAGCCTGCCACGCAGCCTCCTTTCGTCATCGTGCACAAGGGCTTCGGCCCTGCGCAAATTCAAGTCCAACACATAGTACAGCGCCGCGGGGACACGAATCCCCGCGGCGCCCAGCGACCCAATTTGTTATCGGTTGGAGTTTCTGTTGTAGCGAGCCATAAGATAGAGCAGCTGAATAATCGAGGTGAGCGCCGCAGCCACATAGGTAAGCGCGGCGGCCGTCAGCACCTTCTTGGCACCGTTGACCTGCTTGGAGCTCATACCCGACTGCTCAATATACGCCACGGCGCGCCGACTAGCATCAATCTCGACCGGCAGCGTAACCAGTTGGAACAGCACGCTAAACGAGAAGAAGATCAGCGCGAGGGCCGTGAGCCCGGCAATGTTCATAAATAGGCCCAAGAGCAACACGATGGTCCAGGTGTTCTGGGTAAAGTTGACGACCGGCACGAGGGCGGTGCGAACCTTCATCATGGCATAACCGCTTTGACGCTGGGCGGCATGGCCCGCCTCGTGGCAGGCAACGGCAACGCTTGCGACCGACCCGCCCGAACGGTTGGCATCCGAGAGATACAGGTTGTTGTCCTGCGGGTTGTAATGATCGGTGAGCTCACCAGCGACGCCCTTGATACCCACGGCGTTGCAGCCGTTGGCGTCGAGCATGCGGCGAGCGACCGTGGCGCCCGTGTCGCCGTCCGAGCGAACCTTGGACCAGGTTTTGTACGTCGAGTTGATATAGTTCTGTGCGGCAAGACCGATCACCGTGCAGACAAGAACAACCAGCAGGTACAGCGGGTCGATGCCAAAGCCGTATCCATAGTAATAAGGCATGCGAATTCCTCCGAATCGAGTTACACGTTGGAGGCATTTTACCCACTCGCCCAGCCAACGAGACACCATCGATGTTTTGGCATTGCAGCTCTAAAACGTTTGCAGCGCTTGGCAAACCGCGTAACTACAAAAGCTCGATTTTGCCGTCCTTCACAGTGAGTCCCATGTTGCCCGAGAGCAGATCGTCCAGGCGCGAGCCCACAAGCTCAAAGCGCCAGCCTTCGCGCAAGGGGCTCTGCTCGGGATGCTCAATATAGTCGGCCAGGTCATCGCGCGAGGCAATGACCGAGGTCGCCACTCCCGAGCGTTCGGCAACCAGGCGGATAAGCGCGTACATGAGATCCGTCACGCTCTCCAGCTCCGGAGAGATCTGGCGATGCCCGCGCACCATGAGCGGCAGGCGATCGTGCGGGCAGCTTGCGCCGCGCTTGATGGCCATGAGCGCACCGTCCACGTCGCGCTCCCCCAACTGATCGGTACCGCGAATGCTACGGAACTCCTCAACGCGCACGGGATTGCGCTTGACGAGCGCAAGCAGCGTGTCGTCGGACATGACCCACTTGCGCGGGATGTTACGGCGCTCGGCGCGGTCCTCGCGCCAGGCGGCGAGCTCGCGCGCGATGCCCAGCTGGTGGCGGCTGCACGAGTTGATGCGCTTGACCTTGCGGAATGCCTCGTGACGGTCGGCGCGATAGTGCGACTCGTCAGCCAGCGGGCGTAGCTCGTCGAGCACCCAGTCCACACGGCCCAGCTCGCGCAGGCGACTCATCATCTCGGTATAGGCGACGATCAGGTACTTGACGTCATCAATCGCGTACTCAATCTGCTTATCGGTCAGCGGGCGACGCGACCAGTCGGTCAGCGACTCGGTCTTGGGCAGCGAGACGCCGCAAAACGTCTGAACAAGCGCGCCATACGAAATCTGCTGGCGCTCGCCCAAAAAGGCAGCGGCGACCTGCGTATCGAAAATCGGTCGTGGCAGCACGCCCACGGTATGGAGCATAACCTCCATATCCTGCGAGCAGGCGTGGAAGACCTTAGTCACGCTCTCGTCTGCCATAAGCTCGGCCAGCGGCGATAGGTCGTCGATCACCAGGGGATCGACCGCGACGCTCTCGGCAGGGGTGGCAATCTGAACCAAGCACAGGCGCGGATGGAACGTGCGCTCGCGCAAAAACTCGGTATCGACGGCAATCGCGTCGAACTCACGGGCGCGCTGGCAAAAGTCGAGTAGAGCCTGATGTGTGGAAATGTACATATCAACCCATCGAATAAGGTTAGGCCCGAAAAACACGGGTAGGATATCGGCATTGCCTTACAACTATACTCGGTTAGTCACAGAACGGGAACGTAAGTATGCGCTGCCTTATCATCCACAACCCGGCATCGGGCCCCAGCTCAGATGAAATCTTCGCATTCACGCACGCCCTTGCACAGGGCGGCGACGAGGTCGTGATGCGCTTTATCGGCGATGGCATGGAACCCGAGGACGCCGTGGCAGACGTGCGCGAGTTTGATCGCGTGGTCGTTTCGGGCGGTGATGGCACTGTCTCCAACGTGCTCGACCAGATGCGCGGATGCGGTGTCCCCACGCTCGTCTTCCCCTCCGGTACGGCCTGCCTGTTCTTCAACAACATCGGCAATGCCCCCGAGGCGGCGGCGCTTGCCAAGGCTTGCCGCGCCGGTCGCACGGTCAAAGTAGACATGGGCGAGCTCTTTTGGCTCGACGAAGACGGCAACGAGAAGCGCCACGGCTTTATCATCATCGCCGGCTCGGGCTTCGACGCCGAGATCATGATGAAGGCCGCCCCCACCAAAAACGACATCGGCGAGATCGCCTACTTCCTCTCTGCGCTCGCCACGCCCAACCCTACGGTAGCGCACTTTACGATTGAGCATGACGGCATTGTCGAGGAGCTCGATGGCATCTGCTGCATGGCCGGCAACACCTCGGTCATTCAAAACGACATCAACCTGTTCCCCGATTGCCGCATGAACGACGGCATGGTCGACATCGCGGTCATCGAGCCCGTAAAAACCGTCCAGCTGCTCCCGACCGTGATCACCGCCGCGCTCGACCCCGCCGGCAAGTTGCTCGGCCGTCCGCAGTTCAAGATCATCCAGACCAAGGAAGCCAAGATCACCTGCACGCCGTCGCTGGGCATGCAGTTCGATGGCGAGATCATCTCCAGCAACTCGGGCGTCTTTGGTGCCCGCGCGCTTCCGCAATGCCTCGACCTCATCGTCGACGAATTCTCACCGCTCGGAAAATAGGAGGACCCCATGAACGACAATCCCCTGATCGGCTTTATTGTCATCGTCTTGGCCATGCTCGTCGGTTACGCCATCAACGTGATTCACCGCCGAAAGAAGTAAATCTACATTGGTATGATATTCATCCAATTATCGTCTCCCCTGCCGTTTATGCATTTGCCAAACAGCAGGGGATTTTCATTTCGGGCATTCCCAGCTACTTTATTCGACTACAGTAATTACAGGGCGTCTTTATTAAAGTAAAGCTATAAACTGAGTACAATTAACCGCTCATCGCATATTTCATTACGCTTATCGAGTAAGTTTCTTTCATAGATGAATATTGTTTCCAGTTCGTTACGCTAATGGGGTGTCTTTATTGGCTGAAGCCCTCTGGCAACGGAGGGCTTTCGCACGCTGGGAGGGAAAATGAGGAAAACTCACCCCGTCAACGCGCTCAAAAAGCTTGGCATAGGCCTCGCCTTTGGAGCTGCAACCATCATGTCCATGCCGACATCTGCGCTCGCCTGCACGCAGATGTACATGGGCAAGAACCTTACGGCCGACGGTAACACGTACTATGGCCGCACCGAGGACATTGGCACTCGTTACCTCAAACACTATGGCATCGAGCCCTCTTATGGCCCTGGTCATACCTACAGCTCGAACGAGTCCGGATTCTCCTACACCTCGACCAAGACTACGTATCGTTACAGCTACGTGCGCGACCATCCTGCTGAGTGGGACGGACGCTGGGATGCCTACTCCGAGGCCGGCATCAATGAGAAGGGCGTCTCCTGCTCCGCAACACTGAGCACCTCCTACAACGACGATGCCAAGGCAGCGGATCCCACGACCGAGCATGCCCACAAAGCAAATCCCGAGGTCAAAAATACCGGCATCGGCGAGTACAGCTACGCGGGCGTCATCTTGGGCGAGAGCGCAACGGCCCGCGAGGGCGTCGAGCTTATCGGCAGTCTAATTGACGAGCAGGGCGTCTGCTCCAACGACCAGATTGTCATCGCCGACAACACCGAAACTTGGCTGTTCGCCGCGCTTTCCGGCCACCAGTGGATCGCTATGAAGCTGACCGACGACGTCGCTTCGGTCAACCCCAACATTAGTAACCTCAATTTCCAGGTCAATCTTGACGATCCTGAGAACTGCCTCCACTCTGAGGGGATCAAGACTATGCCCGAAGAGAAGGGCTTCGCCAAGTACTTTGAAGACGGACAGTTCGATGTTGCCCAGACCTACGGTGTATCTATCAACAATACGGGCATGGGCTCTTGGGCGCGTTATATCCAGGGCCGTGACTACTTTATGGCTCCGCTGACCGAGGGCACCGACTACGAGATCGTCAAGGACAAGGACAAGAATGACGTCACGCTCGGTGCCATGGTTCATGAGATGCAGCCGCTGTTCTTCCAGCCCAGCAAGTCCGACTGGAACACGTTTGAGCTGATTCGCGCCTTCGGCAACCGCGGTGAAAAAGTCCCCGGCCTTAATGCCAATACTGACGGTGTCAGCAGCATCGGTTCCGACCGCAACGCCGAGGCCAACCTCTTCCAGATTCGAAAGGGCTATGACCCCGAGGTTGCAACCATCCAGTGGGAGATGCTCTCCTGCGCCGAGTTCTCCGTCGCTATCCCGCTATACTCCGCTCTGATGACCGAAGTCAGCCCCTACTTCAGCGACCAGACCGTTGATTATGGTCACTGCAGCGAGACGGACATCGTGAACAACGAGGAGCCCGAGAACTCCATTAACTACGTCCTGATGGACATCAACTCGCTTTGCTTCGCGAACCGCGCACAATTCGCCACCAGCGTCCGCACCTACCTCGATGCGCTCCAGAACGAGCTCATCGAGCAGAACAAGGAAGTCGACACCGCCATGCTGGCCGAGACGACCACCGAGGGCCGCACTGCCCTGGCCAACAAGGCCGGCAAGGCTGCTACCGAGAACACCTACAAGAAGTGCAAGGCACTGCTCCAGGAGATGCGCGCCTATCAGAAGGCCGAAAACTTCGACCAGCCCTTCACCCCAAGCGACCTGAACACCGAGACCAACGGCCTCAAGGTGTCCATCACCTACGCCAAGGATGCTCTTGCCACCGATCCGGTCACCCCGGATCAGCCCGGCACTCCCGAGCAGCCTGGTACTCCTGAGCAGCCCGGTACCCCCGAGCAGCCCGCTAAGCCCGAGCAGCCCGCTAAGCCCGAGCAGCCAGCCGCCAAGCCTGAGAAGCCTAGCAAGTCCGACACCACGACCACGGTAACCACTAACAAGACGAACACCAAGGGCGGCCTGCCCACCACTGGCGATCGTTTTGATGGCCGCATGGTGGCCGCATTCGCCATCGCTGGCGTTGCCGTCATCTCCGCGGGCGGTTACTTCCTCTACCGTCGCAATAAGGAGTAACGTCTTAGCTGGGCGGGCAAGGCAGCAATGGCAGCCTCGCCCGCCCAGCCCGCTCTTTTGACCGGCGGGAAACCCGCCTGAAATCTTTTCAAAAAAGATTTCCCCGCACGCACTTCGCTGTGCTATAGTGCAGCGCAACAGCAACTAGGTGCGACCGTGCCACGGTATCACGAAAGGAGCCACCAACATGAAGAACACGATGAAGTCTCTCAACAACTGGTGGTGGCGTGATGCGAATACGATCGGTCGACAGTGAGTCCCTCACGCCTGTTTTTGCGCTCTAGGTGATTGGAAGGCCTCCGGTTTCGACCGGGGGCCTTTTTCTATCTCGAGCCCGATCGCATTCGCATCACGCGCCTCCGCTTTTCCCCTGCGCTTCCCTTCAGAAAGGATTTTCACCATGTCTCAGAACACCACCGCCACCCAGCCCCGCACCGTCCAGACCGCCGACCGCGGCAAACTCGACGTCCGCGCTCTCGTCCTGCTCGCCATCCTGCTCGCCGCCGGCTTCATCCTCAACTTCACCGTCGGCAAGGCCATCTCAGGCATCTCGGGCGGCATGATCAGCCCCGAGTTCATCATCTCGGCCTTCTGCCTCACCATCCTGGTCGTTCGCCCCAACATCGGCCAGGCGCTCGTCATTGGCCTCATCTCGGCAGCCGTGATCCAGATCACCACCACTTCGCCGTTCGTCGATTTTGCCGCCGAGGGCATCGCCGCCATGCTCATGGCCGGCATCGTCAACGCCGCCGGCAAGGACGGTCAGGTCAAGCCCGCCATCGCCATTGCCGCAACCTTCCTGACCACCTTTGTCTCCGGCGTCATCTTCATGGTCATCAAGATGGCCATGCTCGGCGTGGTCGGCGAGCTCGCCGCCGCCATGCTGCCCGTCGTCGCCATGACCGCCGTCTTCAACGCCATTCTGGTCGGCGCCCTCTACCTGCCCATCCAGAAGGCCCTTAGGCTCAACTAACCCGCTCGGCTTTACGAGCCACCCCATCTTGGCGTTCATTCGTCGCTCGCGTACCCAAGTACGCTTCGCTCCTCTTTCGCGCCAACCTGGGGCCCCTCGTAAAGCCGTCTCCGTGCTTCACCACCAAAGACCGTCCCAAACAACGAGCTTTTTTGGGACGGTCTTAAACAACTGGTCATGTAAGAACGTCCCCAATGACTATGAAAGGTATCCATGGAAACGATCATCAACGTCGACGATGTCTCGTTCTCCTATGGCACGCAGACCGAGCAGGCGCTCAGCCACATCTCGCTCAGCGTGAACAAGGGAGATTTCATCGGCATCATCGGGCCCTCGGGCGCCGGCAAGTCCACGCTTGCCGCCTGCCTGTCAGGTGCCGTGCCCCACCACTACACCGGCACGTTCTTTGGGTCCGTCATGGTTGACGGCCACGACACCTGCGAAGTCTCGCTCACCGACGTGTCGCAAATCGTCGGCAGCGTGCTGCAGGATATCGACACGCAGATGGTCGCCTCGATCGTCGAGGACGAGATGCTCTTTGGCCTCGAGAACTTTGGCGTTCCCCACGACCAGATCGAGCAGCGTGTGAGCGAAACGCTCGAGACCGTCGGCATCAGCGACCTGCGCGACCGCGAGATCGCCACCCTCTCGGGCGGACAGAAGCAAAAGGTAGCCATCGCCGCCATCCTCGCCATGCGTCCGCGCGTCTTGGTTCTCGACGAGCCCACCGCGGCACTCGACCCCGCCAGCTCCACATTGGTCTTCGAGACGCTGCGTGAGGCAAACCGCGCACTTGAAATCACCATCGTCGTCGTTGAGCAAAAGGTCGCCCTGCTCTCGGAGTACTGCAACCGCGTGCTCGTGCTCAACCATGGCGAAATCGCGCTGCAGGGCGAGCCACACGAGGTCTTCGCACGCACCGACGAGCTTCGCACCATCGGCGTCGATTGTCCGCGCGTCACGCGCATCTTCAACAGCCTCGAGACCGATGGCTTGGTAAGCGGCACGCCCTGTCTGGATGTCGACGAGGCAGAACGCCTAATCACGGAAATCGTCGACCCCGACCGTGCGACAAGCGACACCCGGGCGCCCGCAGGCTCCCCGCACGCGCCATCGCTGCGCCCGCATGCGAAAGACGCCGAGCCGGTGCTCACCTTTGACCATGTCGAATTTTCCTACCCCCATGGAGGCGCCGCCGTACACGACCTTAGCCTGACGCTCTATCCTGGCGAGCTCGTGGGCATCGTCGGCCAAAACGGTGCCGGCAAGACCACGCTCACCAAGCTGCTCACGGGCCTGCTCAAGCCCGCCTCGGGCAGCGTGCGCGTCACGGGACTGGATACCGCAGCCGTTCCCACGAGCCGCATTGCCCGCGAGGTCGCGACCCTCTTCCAAAACCCCGACCGTCAGATCTGCAAGGACACCGTGCTCGACGAGGTCGCCTTTGGCTTGGAACTGGGCGGCATGGACCGCGCCGAGGCCCTGCGTCGCGCCCAGCTGGTCATCGATCGCTTTGGCTTGCCGGCCGACGAGGCGCCCTTCTCGCTTTCGCGCGGCCAGCGACAAATGGTGGCGCTTGCCTCCGTCGTAGTGGTTGAGCCCAAGATCGTCGTGCTCGACGAGCCCACGAGCGGCCTTGACTACCGCGAGTGCATGACCGTCATGGAAACCGTGCGCACCATGGCCGAGCGCGGCTGCGCCGTTATCATGGTCTGCCACGACATGGAAGTTGTCTCCGACTTTGCCGAGCGCATCGTGGTAATGGCCGACGGCCGCATCCTCGACCGCGGCCGCACGCACGAGCTATTCTCGAACATCGATCTCATGCAGCGTGCCTACGTTGAGCCGCCCCAGGTCATCGAACTCTCGCGCCGTCTGGCATCTTCCGTCTCGCCCGCTTTTGCGCAGGTGAGCGAGGTCACCGATGTCGTTCGAATTACCAAGGAGATGGTCCACCGTGGTTAACGTCATCGACTACATGCCGGGCGATACGCTGCTGCATCGCCTGAACCCCGTCATCAAACTGGGCCTCGCCGCCGCCATCATCGTCGGCATCTTTTTGTCCGACACCTACGTGGCGCTGCTGGGCTTTTTGGCACTCACCCTTGCGCTGGGTGCCTACGCCGGCGTCGTCGACCGTCTGTTCTCGCTGCTCAAGTTGCTGATTCCGCTCGCGCTTATCATGCTGGTGCTCCAGCTGGCCTTTATGCGCGATGGCAACGTGGTGTGGGGTTTCATCACCGACACGGGCCTCATCACAGGATCGAAGGCCTGCCTGCGCCTGCTGGGTGTGGCGTTACCACTCATCCTCATGCTCATGGTGACCAAACTCAACGACCTTGCCAACGCCTGCGTCGAGGTGCTGCACGTGCCGTATCGCTATGCCTTCACCTTTACCACGGCGCTGCGCTTTGTGCCGGTGTTTGGTCAGGAGATGAACGCCATCATGGAGGCGCAGACCGCACGCGGCGTCGAGTATGACACCAAGAACCCCATCAAGAAGCTTAAGCTCATGCTGCCACTGTGTGTGCCACTGCTCATCTCGAGCGTGGGCAAGACCGATGCCACAGCCTTGGCGGCAGAACAGCGCGGCTTCTATCTGCGTACGCGCGCCAGCTCGTACAAGCGCTACCCCATCAAGGGCCTGGACATCGCCGTGCTCATCGTCAGCATCGCCCTCATCGCCATCGGCTTCCTGTTATAGTTCACCACCGACAGCAACAGCCCAACGCAAAAGGCCTCGGCTCGCACCAAACGAGCCGAGGCCTTTACTGTTTCACCAGATAAAACCTACCAAAATTAACCTGTCCCTTTTTGACAGGTCGGAAGCTAGAGGCGGTAGGGGGCGCCGCTGCGGATGATGGATTCGCGCACTAGGACATCCATGGCGTCGAGGGTGATCTCGGGCATCTCTCGGTACTTTTGCAGCACCGAGAGCTCGGTGCAGGCCAGAATGACGCGGTCGCAGCCGCTACGGGCGAACTCCCACATCACGCGGTCGAACTTATCCATATCGGGCTCACGTCCGGCCTTCACATCATCGTAGATAAGCGACATCACATCGTTCTGACGTTTCTCGCTGGGATAGACGACCTCAACACCCGCAGCCTTACATTCGCGGCCGTAGACACCCGCGCCCACGGTTCCGTCGGTGCCCATAATGCCAATCTTGTGCACCGGCTCGGCCGGCATACTCAGGTTGGGGTCGAACTCGCACTCCCCCATCACCGCACCGGCCAGAGCATAGCGCACCGACTCACGCGGCATGTGGATAATCGGCACCTTCGTAAACGACTGGATCTGGTCGTAGAAGTAGTGCGACGTGTTGCAGGGAATGGCAATGTGCGCACAGCCCAGCGACTCGAGTGCCTGGGCACACTCTTTCATGGTCGCCAGCAGCTTGGCATGCTCGCCGGTCTTAATGGCCAACGTGCGGTCGGGCATGGTCGACTTGGAGAGCACCACCATGTCGATATGTTCCTGATCGCAGGCAGCAGCCGTATGACGCACCACCTGGTCGTAGTAATACGACGTGGCCTCGGCGCCCATGCCGCCGATAACTCCCAGCTTTTCCATCGCCGCCTCCTTGGTGACGCTTGCGCAATTGCGCGTATCATACCCGCGCCCGCCCGATGCAAACCGGACGGGCGCCGCGCTCATCTACTTGTAATACGTCTTGAACAGCTTAAAGTGGCGCAGCTTGGTGTGCCACATGCGCAGCCAGCGGTTAAAGACAAAGTCGCCCTTCATAAACGAAGGGTCGGCGCCCTTGCCTTCCTTGTCCAGGCGATGCACCTTAGCGCGCAGCTCGGGATCCTTGACGTACTTGTCGACGACGCCCATGGGGACGACCATCCACAGGGCCTCGTCCTGAGCCGTCACAAACTCCGGCTCAAACGGACGGTTGAACACATACTCGTCCACCACATACTTGGCAACGTTAAAGCCGCTGTTGGTAACGTAGTAGTTGCTGCGACCCTGGCGCGTGTTGAAATCGAAGAACTTAAACGAGCCGTCGCGCTCGTCGTACTTAACGTCAAAGTTGGAATAGCCCACAAAGTGAAGGTCCTCGAGCAGCTTGCGCACGCCGCCCATGAGTTCGTCGTTAGGCTCGGTAATGATACAGGCATGGTTGCCGACACCGTGGGGCTGATGCTCCTCGAGCAGCACATGGCCCAGGCACATCATGCGGACCTTACCGTTGCGGTCGGAATAGCTGGTGAGCACGCGCATGTACTCGTCGTTGCCGGGCACGCGATCCTGCAAGATCAGATCGTCGGTGTAGCCGCTGGCATACGAATCGCGAATGACCTGTTCCAGCTCGGCGCGGTCGGCAATCTCATAGGCCTTCTTCTGGCCCTCGAACTCATGCTGCCACCACATGATGCCGTCAGAAGGCTTCAGAATCATCGGGTAAGGAAAATCGATCTGGTCGAGCACTTCGGCAGGCGCCTCACCCTGAGCATTGAGCATCGCCTTGGTAAAGGTAAACGTGTGTGGATAGGGCACGCCATGCTTCTCGCACAGCTCGTAGAAGATCTCCTTCTTCTGGCACTGCTCGAGCATGCTGTAGGGCGCGTAGGGAGCGACGATGTTATCCGCCAGCTCATGAGCATCCTTGGCTTGAGCCACGAGAGCGACATAGTTGTCGCCGCAGCCCACAAGGACAATAGTCTTGTCGGCATGCGCTTGGGCAATGCCGTTGACGGTTTTGAGCATCACGGGCATGGTGTCGATATCCACGTTGGGCGTGTAGTCGATAATCTGGCTGCGGTACGCGGGACCCGTCTGATACTTGCCAAAGACCAGACTCTTGACCTGGTACTCCTCGTAGAAGGCGCGCGCCACCGAATAGGCGTTGATGTCGCCACCAAGCAGCACGGGAATGAACTCGCGCTCTGTAAATTGCAATGCCATGGAAACTTCCTATCATGAACTGCCCACACAACGGGCGGTCTTTGCGCAACTGATTTATTCTAGCGTGCCAAGCCGCCGGCGCCCAAAGCTCCACCGTATCTATGGCAATCGACGTAATCGTCCAGCACGAAGGCCAGCACGAAGACGGCGCTCACCGTTGTATGACAACGGGCAATGAACCTACCATTGTTGTAGGATTCAGTGTATTGACATCCTCGAGCGAAAGGCGCGCACGTGCCCCAAGACCATCCGACCGATAATCCCATCCTCAATGCCGCGAGGCGCGAGCTGGCGAAACGTGCGAAAGCGACCGCTCCCCTGTGCACGGCAAACGACGCCTACAACGGACCCGCCCACATCGTCTCGATCAACACGTCGGTACACAAGGGCACTCGCAAGTCGCCCGTCGCCGATGGACGCGACACCGTTATAGAGCAATTTGGCCTCGCCACCGATGCTCACGCCGAACATTGGCACCGTCAGGTTTCCTTTTTAGCCGCGGAGTCCATCCAGACGGCGCAGGCACGCGGGCTCGACGTACACGAGGGTGACTTTGGGGAGAACTTCACAACCCGGGGCATCAACCTGCTCTCGCTCCCTTTGGGCACACAGCTCAAGCTTGGAAGCGACGTGCTCGTCGAAATCAGCCAAATCGGCAAGGTCTGCCACACCCGTTGCGCCATCTACTATCTCGCCGGCGACTGCATCTTTCCCCACGAGGGCGTTTTCGGCGTGGTACTAAAGGGCGGAGAGGTCAACGCTGGTGACGAAATCCAGGTAGTCAAGCTCGGCGACGGCACCTGTTCGTTCACCCCCGCCGAGGCCCTCGAAGAGATTGAGCAGGCTCGCCAGAAGGGCACGCTGTAGTTATAAAACCCCACGTTGAGATGGCTTTTACAGCCCAAAACTCCTCTCAAACAGAGCTCTGTAACGTTAAAGTTGAACTCTATGGTTTCTCAACAATTCATCATAACTGCAGGTCAAAGCCAAAGCCTCAAGTTCAACTTGACCCTTTGGAACCTTTAAGGTTCAAGTTGAGGTCGAAAGCAGTAGTAGAATACCGTTCGAACCATAACCTACGATTGATTGCAGAGGGACTGGATGCAGCATTCGAATCATCGCACCGCAGCGTTCATTGCGTCGAAGCCGGCTCGTATCATCACGAGCGCCGTGCTCGCCGTTGCGCTGACGGCCACGCCGATGCTCTCCCCCGTTGCGGCGTATGCCGCCTCGCAGGCAACGCAGGACCAGCTTTCCGCAGCCCAGCAGAAGATCGAAGCCGCCACGAGCGCCTACAACGACGCCCGCACCAAACTCGATGACCTGCAAAAGCAGATTGACTCCAATGAGGCAAGCATCGAGGAAATCGAGGCCAAGCTTCCCGAGCAGCAGGCCAAGGCAAGCTCCGCCATGCGCGATCTGTACAAGTATCAGAAGGGCACCAATCCCATCGTGAGCTTCCTGGTCAACGCACAGAGCCTGGGTGAGTTCATCACGACCTGCAAATACACCAACCAGATCACGAGCTCGAGCGTCGACGAGATCGAACAGCTCAATAACATGCAAACCGAACTCGAGCAGAACAAGGCTGAGCTCCAGCAGGCCAAGTCTCAGCTTGAGGCAGAGCAGAAAAACGCCGAGGATGCGCTGGCACAGGCCCAGCAGCTCCGCAGCGAGGCACAGGCAAAAGCCGAGCAGGAAAATGCCGCCGAGCTTGCCAAGCTTGAGGCCGATAAGGCCGCTGCCGCCGAGAAGCTCTCGGGCGAGGGCGTAAGCGGCAGCAATTCCAGCAGCCAGGCCACCAACACCAACACCACCATCGACACCACGGTGAACAGCTCCAATACTGGTAGCTCCGATTACGATTCGTTCATTAATGAGTGGACAGGCCGCATCGACAATTATCTCGCCGGCTCCCCCATGGCAGGCCAGGGCTATAACTTTGCCGTCGCCGCTTGGAATACCGGTGTCGACCCCCGTTGGTCCCCCGCCATCGCCTGCATCGAGAGCACCAAGGGTGCTTATTGCGCCAATTCTTACAACGCCTGGGGCTGGAGTGCACGTGGCGGCGGTTGGCGCAGCTTTGGCAGCTGGAGCGAGGGCATCTCCGCTCACGTTGCCTATCTGGGCGCCAACTACGGCTCCACCCTTACCCCGGCAGCGGCCAAAAAGTACTGCCCGCCCACGTGGCAGGACTGGTACAACAAAGTCGCCGCTCAGATGAACCGCATCTAAGTGCAACTGCAAAGGGCCCCAATGGGGTCCTTTTCTTTTAGGTAGCGGAGGTATCGACGACGCCGGTCGCATTGGCAACCGCGACTATGACAATCATGCATAGGAGCAGCACACCCAATGCCTTGAGCCAGAGTTTCGCGAGTTTCTTGCCGCGATAGCTGTCGAGCAGTGCGAATCGCCGACGAAGACGGCGCTTATCGAGCAGTGCGAAATGCATAAGCACCATAAGGCCATCGACAAAGAAAAAATACTCGATTATGAGAAGCCACGTCGGGTAGCCTTGATTTGCTCCCGTGGGGTGAAAGACGGCAAAGTGACTTCCGGCAAAGAACACAAGCAGCGAGAAGCAGACGAGCGTATTCCAAATACGCCCCAGAGACTCCGGAACGCGAGAGAGCAGACCGCATGCAGCGGAGGCGGCAGGCCTAGGAAGCCCTGTGGGGTTCTGGAGCCCTTGGGGCGTCAACACCGTCTCCGAGGCCGGAGTACGGACAGGCGCAGGCGCAGGAGGCCGCACGGGGCGACTCAGATCGTATGCCGCGCGCGTCGCCCGTCCCAACGCTTCCGCACTCGCAAAACGCTTGGCCGGGTCGAGCGCCATCGACATGCAGACGGCATCGGCAAGTGGAGTGGGAATGCCGCGCGCCTCGCATTGCTCGCGCATGTCGAGCCCTGGCTTAGGGTCGACTCCCGTCAAGCAGAAGAACAACAGGGCGCCAAGTGCGTAGACGTCGCTTCGCACGCTCGTCTGCCCAAACCCATACTGCTCGGGCGGCGCATAGGGTCGCGTGCCAAACTTGACGGTGTCGGCATCGGCGCCATCGTGCCATACGCGCGCGATCCCCAGGTCGATAATCACCAGCGATGAAAACGTCAGGCCGTCATCAGGCGTATAGTTGGCACCTGTCACGATGATATTCGACGGCTTGAGGTCACGATGGATCACCGGCGCCGACGTCTCCCCCGCCATTGCAAAACCGGCATGGAGCTCGCCCACGGCGTCGCAAAGGACAGGATACAATTCACGCGCATAATCGGGGGTGGCTCCCAGACGGTCCACCAGCGCCCCGAGCGTCTCCCCTTCGATGTATTCCATAACCACGTTGAGCTCGTCGCCCACACGACGACAATCGACGATTCTGGGCAGGTGCTCAAAACGCCTGCCTGCCCGCTGAACGGCAAACAGACGCTCGTATGCCCCGCCGATTTGAGCCGAAGCATCGATGCGTTTACGGACAAAGGGGCCGAGCGAGCCACCGCCGGTTCCTTCAAAGTACACGAGCTCGGTTGTTTCAACGGTCGAGCGCTTAAGTACACGCTCCACGCGATAGCTGTCGTCGCAATCGAGCGACGCCAGGTGCTCGGCAAGCGCTGCGGTCAGCTCGTCATCGGAATATGTTGGGGTCTGAGTATCCATAGCCTCCATCATAGCGCAGGGCGCAGACACCCCATGGCATCCGCGCCCCGTTCGTTTGCATCGTTGTTCGGCAGCTCCGCCGGCTCAGATATCAGCCGCTAACTCACCGTCTCCTCGCCAAAGCGATACAGCTCCTCGTTGACCTTTTGGAGGCTGCACCCACGATCGATGCAAAAGATGATAATCGCATCGCGGCGGTCCTTGCAGTTAAGGACGCTTACCCCGGCAGCCGTCAGCGCACGGTTAGTCTCTTTGAGCGTCAGCGCCATCGCAAAGGCAATCTGCAGCACCTTATTGCGGCTCGGATGCCGCGCACCGGTAAAAATCTGATAGCCAAAGGTCTCATTGAGATCGGCCATACGAACTACGCGCGAGCGCTCCAAGCCCTTTTCCTGCAGTAGCTGCTTCAGGTAGTTCGAAAGCGACGGGGCGGCAAAGTCGTGTTCTTTGATATAGCCATCGATGTTTGGCGCGTCGAGAAGCTCATTGAGTAACTCGTCAGTCAGCTTTTTATCGGGCATACGACTTCACCTCCCCCAGTGCATACAACATGCTAGAAACCGCTTACGTCCGAACGCTCCCAACTGGCGACCTGATCGGGAGACACCGTGCCCAGCGCCTCGAACTTCCAGGAGCCGCCCGCCTTCAGATGATTGGTGTTTGCAAGAGCCGTTCCAACCTGGTTGCCATCAGCATCATACAGAACATACTCAATCTGAATGTAGCTCTTTTCCTTGTCCGTGTTATTGGTCAGCGTCCCCGTGATCTTATAGGCAAACTGATTGGAAGTGTCTTCAGCCTCGTCAGCAATGGTATACGGTTCTTGCGGTTCTTTTTGCTCCTCAGCCTGCTGTGTCGTCTCGGCAGGTTTTGCCGAATCGCTCGCAGGCGAATCGGTTGAGTTGCCGCCCATAGAGCCCACGGCACCGACAATAACCAGCACCACGATGACGCCTAGGACAATCTTACCGATCGGCTTCTTTCCCTCTTTTGCCATTATTCATCCTTCCTACGATCCGGCTACCGTGCCGGCACACAGCACATCGTAGGAAGGATTAAACTTGAATTCATTAGCTGAGAGCTAAGGTTGCGGTAAACGGCCAATGCAGTTATCCAAACGCCGAGCAAACGCACTTTGCGCAACCGTCTGCTGGCAGTGCATCAACCCACCGTGACGGATTCCCCGGTAAAGGCACTGACCATCAACAGGACAAAGAACACCAGGTAGCTGACACTCAGCGGGTACGCAATGACCAGGAATACAACCCAGCCGACATTGGTTTTACCGCCGGCACGGCGTCGCTCGCGATTGCGGCAGAGCCAAATCGTCACGCCGATGGCAGTGATAAACAGTACGAGTGCCGCCGCAGCCAGCCCAGCAAGCGCAAACATCACGCCAATGCTCACAGCAATAACCGGAAGCAACAACAAGCCACATCCACACCCACCGGGACTATAAACGGCAGTCTGTCGGCGTCGTTCCATCGTCACTCCAAGCCAAGCAATCGTTTGTAGACATCGAGGCCTTTGAGTAGGATTTCCTCGTCGAAGAGCATGCTATCGGTATGCAGAGCGCTCATCGCATAGGCTGGGCAGTCATCAGCGTCGATCGGGTTTTCTTGTCCTTCTGGCACGCCCGTGCCCAGCAAGAAGAACACGCCCGGCAGATGGCGTTGATAGAACGCGAAATCCTCGGCGATCAGCAGCGGCTCGTCCACAAGTTGCAGCTCGGACAAGGCAAGCGCAATGCAGGCAAACAGCTCGGGGTCGTTATCGACTGGCGGATAGCCCTCGGCAAAGTCGAGATCGTACGTACAGCCTGTTGCGGCACAGGCATCGTCCAGCACGCGGCGCACGCCTTCGCGCGCCCGGTCGAACATGTCGTCCGTAAACACACGCAGGCTGCCGGCAACATGGGCCTCCCCCGCCACCGCATTGCAGACGGTACCGGCCTGCAGCAGACCAAACTTGCCGATACAGGGCTCGTCGGTGCCCAGCTCGTCCATCAGTTCGCGCTCGGCAACCAAGAACTTGGCAGCCGCCAGCGCCGCATCGTGCGACTCCTCGACCGGAACGCCATAGGTCTTAGCGATATGGATGCTCGTCCCGTGAATATGAATGTGTGTCTCACTCGAACGCGCCAGCAGCGGGCCGGAACAGCTCGCCAACGTGCCGGCGGGCAGATCGGGCCACACATGGAAGCCAAAAATGCGGTCGACCCCGTAGCATTCGAACACACCGCTCTCACATACCGTCTTAGCACCACCGGTCGTTTCCTCGGCCGGCTGGAACACAAAGAGAACGTTGCGCCTAATGACGCCCGGCTGCTCGCGAATCGTACGGTCGACATACGTCGCGGCGGCAAGTGCCATGGCCATGTGTCCATCATGTCCGCAAGCGTGCATCTTGCCGGGATGGGTCGAGGCAAAGGCCGCTCCCGTCGCCTCCGCGATGGGCAGCGCATCCATATCGGCGCGAATCGCTGTGGCATGCGCGGCACCAACGCCGGCGTCGAAGAAAGCGCAGACGCAGCTGGGGCACGGATGGGTCACCTCGCAAGCGAGCGGCGCCAACACGCCCTCGATATAGGCAATAGTCTGCGGAAGATCGAAATCGAGCTCCGGAATGCGATGGAGATCGCGGCGATAGCGACGGAGTTCTTGGAGCTCGGTCATAGAGAATCCCTTCGTGAGGCACATCTGTTGCAACTTATTGTGATACAGGATTGTGGCACACATGTTTCCAGCATATTGCTGCATTTTTTAAACGTTATATACGAATACTCTTGTTTGGTAAAGTGCAACGTGATAGGGTCTTTACCACTTGATAGAGGCGCGGGCACGAAGAGCCACGGGCGAGTCGGCAGACTTTGACCCCGTGGGGAGGCGAAACCCGCCGAACTGGGTTTTTCGGGCACGAACAACCTGGTGGGCCTGTGGGAAACACCCACAGGACTGTCTGCAGCAATGCGGGAGCGCTATCCGGACATTGGGTCCACGCTATGCGGATTCGATGCGCAGATGGCGCCGTCTGGATAGCGAGGTTTACGGGACATGGCATTGACCCCCAACGAGGCATATGCGGCCAAGCAGCCGTTTGTGGACAAGGAGACACTCGAGCATATCGTCGAGCAGTTCCCCACGCCGTTTCATCTATACGACGAGGCGGGCATCCGCCGCAACATGCAAGAAGTACGCGACGCCTTTGCATGGAACCCGGGCTTTAAGGAATACTTTGCCGTCAAGGCCAATCCCAACCCGGCGCTCATCTCCATTCTCAACGAATACGGCTGCGGCTGCGATTGCTCGAGCTATACCGAGCTCATGATCGCCCGCTCACTGGGTATCACGGGACACGACATCATGTTCTCGTCCAACGACACACCGGCTGCCGACTTTGAGCTCGCCGACAAGCTGGGTGCCATCGTCAATTTTGACGACATCAGCCACATCGAGTTCTTTGAGCGCGTTGCGGGGCCCATCCCCAAGACGGTCAGCTGCCGCTTTAATCCAGGCGGTCTGTTCCAGCTCTCCAACGGCATCATGGACAACCCGGGCGACTCCAAATATGGCATGACCACCGAGCAGCTCTTTGAGGCCTTCCGCATGCTCAAGGCCAAGGGCGCCGAGAATTTTGGCATCCATGCCTTCCTTGCCAGTAACACCGTCACTAACGACTACTATCCCAAGCTCGCACGCATCCTCTTTAAACTTGCCGTGCGCCTGGAGCGCGAGACCGGCGCACATGTCGCCTTTATCAATCTGTCCGGCGGTGTGGGTATCCCCTACCTGCCCGAGCAGCAGGCTAACGACATTCACGCCATCGGTGAGGGCGTACACGCAGCCTACGACGAGATTCTGGTCCCCGCCGGCATGGACGATGTGGCGATCTGCACCGAGATGGGTCGCTTTATGATGGGCCCCTACGGATGCCTGGTCACCAAGGCCATCCACGAGAAGCAGATCTACAAGGACTATATCGGCGTGGACGCCAGTGCCGTCGATCTGATTCGTCCTGCCATGTATGGCGCTTACCACCACATTACGGTGATGGGCCAGCCGGGTGGCGACGACAAGACCACAGCGCCCGTCACGGACACCTACGACATCACGGGCAATCTGTGCGAGAACAACGACAAGTTCGCCATCGATCGCGAGCTGCCGCATATCGACATGGGCGACCTGCTTGTGATCCACGATACCGGCGCGCATGGCTACTCCATGGGCTACAACTACAATGGACGCCTGCGCTCCGCTGAGGTCCTGTTGCGCCCCGATGGCTCGGCCGACCTCATCCGCCGCGCCGAGCGCCCGGGCGATTACTTTGCCACGCTCGACGTGCTGCCGAGCGGCCGAGAGCTGCTGGCCAAGTCGCGCGCCGAAAGTGCCCGCCGTCGCGCCCAAGACGAGCGCCTGGCAGTCGCCGCCCAATGGAACAAACGCATCCAGATCGCGGACGCGAAGGAGAAGAACATGGACATCCGCAATCTCGAGGGCTCAATCGTCGCCCTCGTCACGCCGTTTAAAAAGGATGGCAGTGTCGACTTTGACGCACTCGAGCGCCTTATCGATTTCCACCTGCAAAACGGCACCGACGCCATCCTCACCCTGGGCACCACCGGCGAGAGCGCCACGATGACCGACGACGAGGACAACTCCGTCGTCGCCGCCGTGGTCAAGCATGTTGCAGGACGCGTCCCCGTCATTGCCGGCTCGGGCTCCAACTCCACGCAGACCATGCTCACCAAGTCGCTTACTTACCAGGGCCTGGGCGCCGACGGTCTGCTGCTCATCACCCCCTACTACAACAAGTCCAATGAAGAGGGTATCTATCAGCACTTTAAGACCGTCGCCGATGCCGTGGACATCCCCTGCATCCTGTACAACATCCCCGGCCGCTGCGGCTGCGGTATCAGCGAGCGCAACGTAGAGCGCCTGGCCGCGCACCCCAACATCATGGGTATTAAGGAGGCCTCGGGCAACGTCGCCTACGCGGCCAAGATCGCCCACCTGCTGTCAGACGACTTCCGCATGTACTCGGGCGAGGACGCGCTTACCGTACCGCTCATGAGCCTGGGTGCTTCGGGCACCATCAGCGTGTGGGCCGATGTGCAGCCGCAGCTCGTACATGACATGTGCCGCGCTTATCTGGACGGCGACGTAGCGCGCGCCCGCGATATACAGATTGCCGGCCAGCCGCTCATCAATGCCCTCTTTAGTGAGGTCAACCCCATCCCCGTCAAAGAGGCGCTCGCCCAGATGGGTATGATCGAGGCAAACTACCGCATGCCGCTGTGCCCCATGGCAGACGACACGCGCTCTGCACTTACCGATGCTCTGAAGGGGGCTGGTCTGCTTGATTAAGACCGTCATTATGGGAACGGGCCGCATGGGCTCGCTCATCCGCACCACCGCCGAGGGCGTTGTCGACGCCGCCGGTCAACCCGTTTTTGATATCGTGGCCCAGATTGGCTTCGATTTGAGCAAGCTCGAGAACGCACCGGCTGCCGATGTGATTATCGACTTCTCGAACGTCGTGACCTTCGATGCCGTCGTCGCCTATGTCGAGCGCACGGGCGCGGCATTGGTCTCAGGCACCACAGGCTACACCCCCGAGCAGATGGACCGTCTGCGTGAGCTGGGCCAGAACACCCGCGTTATGCATTCGGGCAATTACTCCATCGGCATCGCAGCCCTGCGTCATCTAGTGGCCCAGGCCACGCGCGAGTTGCCCGGCTTTGACTGCGAAATCGTCGAGACGCACCATAACCAAAAGGTCGACGCCCCCAGCGGTACCGCCAAGCTGCTGCTCGACGCCGTAGTCGAGGCCGAGCCCGAGACAGGCTACCACCCCGTCTACGGACGCGAGGGCATGTGCGGCGCACGCGATCCCAAGGAGATCGGCATGCACTCGCTGCGCGGTGGCACTGTCGCCGGCGTCCACGAAGTGAGTTTCTTTGGCCAGGACGAGGAGGTCACGCTCACCCACCGCGCCACGAGCCGTCAGATCTTCGTCAACGGCGCCCTGGCCGCCGCCCAGAAGCTCGTCACCCGCGAACCCGGCTTCTATACGTTCGACCAGGTCATGTTTGCCTAACCAGGTATCAACCGAATCCGCCCAAAGGAGAGATAGCAAATGAGTAACGCAGCCGAGATGGATGCACAGGAGATTATCAACTACATCGCCACCGCGCCCAAAAAGACGCCCGTCAAGTTGTACGTGCGCGAGAAGCCGGGCATGAAGGTTGCTTGGGGCGACGCACATGTCTACGGCGGTCGTCGCGGCAAGACCGTCTTTGGCGACTGGGATGAGCTTAAGGCCATCCTGGACGCCAACGCCGATTCCATCGATTACTACGACGTGGAGAACGATTGCCGCAACTCCGCCGTGCCCATGCTCGACCTTAAGGGCATCAACGCCCGCATCGAGCCGGGCGCGATCATCCGTGACCGCGTCGAGATCGGCGATCGCGCCGTCATCATGATGGGCGCCATCATCAACATCGGCTCCGTCATTGGCGAAGGCTCCATGATTGATATGGGCGCCGTGCTGGGCGGCCGCGCCACCGTGGGCAAGAACTGCCACATCGGCGCCGGCACCGTGCTGGCAGGCGTTGTGGAGCCCGCCAGCGCCACGCCCGTCATCATCGAGGACGATGTCATGATCGGCGCCAACGCCGTGGTCCTGGAGGGCGTGCACGTAGGCAAGGGCGCTGTCGTTGCCGCCGGCGCCGTGTGCGTCGAGGACGTCCCCGCCGGCGCCGTCGTGGCCGGTGTCCCCGCCCGCGTCATCAAGATGCGCGACGAGAAGACCAACAGCAAGACCGGCCTGGAAGAGGGCTTACGTCAACTTTAATAGTTACGCGGTTTTGACAAACCGCGTTTTCGCTGACGTATGCCCAACCTGCGGGGCAATTCATCCCCAAACAAGAAGGCCGAAGCCCCAAAGAGCTTCGGCCTTTGCTTTCTCGCTGTAGACGTAACGCAACTTATCGATTCTCGATGCTGCCGATATTCTTGAGTTCGATGGAGATGAGGCCGTTGGGCTCATTGACGAACTCAATGTACTCGGAATTCGAACCCATCTCGGCCGGGAAGCTGATCTCGATGCCCGTATCGGTACGAATCTTGTGATTGCGCACGGCCGCGCGCTCGACCTGCTTGCGCTCCACAGGAACGCGCTCAGGAACCTTCTCCTCGGTCAGTGCCGCGCGCACGCTCTCTTTGATGACCGGCTCGTCCTCAAAGACCTCATCGACGATATCCCAAGGCGGCAGCTCCTCGTCATCCTCGACCTTCTCGGCAACGGCAGCCTTAACCTTAGCGAGCGCTACGGCCGTATTGGCACCGTGTTCCTCGGCGACTTCCTCGACCACACGCGTCACGGTGTCGATGACCTCCTTACCCGATACGCCCGTGTCGCACTGCAGCAGGCCATCGGGGATAAGCATACGATCCTCGCCGGCAATCTTGCGCTTCTTGTCCACGTAGCCGATCTCCATGGTGCTCGCGCGCACGATGGCATAGCTTGGCACCTTTTGCGAGGGATTCGGCAGAATAGCGTAGTGGCGCGCGATGTCGTTGCGTACCTCCCCTTCCTCGCGGCCCACCTCGTGCATAAAAGCCTGCTTGGAGCCCAGCAGCATCACGGCAAACCAGCGGGCATCCTCATCGTCGTCAAAATCAGCCACGAGCACATCGGTAGACTCGGCTTTCTCGGCTTTGGTGAGCTCGGAGGAGATAAACTCCGCAATCTGCTGCGACAGGTCCACGAATTCGCGCTCGCCAAAGAAATAGCCCTTGAGCTCGCCGCCGAACGCAGAGTTCTCGGCAAACGTGGCGCGTTTATTGTCGGCCGAGGTGCGTGCGCGGCGCAGATGCGTGGTTACGAAATTGCGCACGGTACGACTTTCGATATCGAGCTCGCGCTGGCTCATGACGTTGACGGCAGAGTCAAAGTCCAGGATATGCAGAATCGCGTGATTGATTTTCATATACGGCATTCCGTTCTAGATCGATTTCGGCACGAACCAGTATAGCGGTCGATCCCGCCCCAGGCGCATCGAAGATTGGTGCATCGGGGACAGGTTGCTTTGCACCAATGGTTAGCGCAGGAGCTCGGACTGCCAAGCCTCGAGCTGTTCTGCCAAGCTCTTGCCGGCAGCGGGCATGTCGATCTGGGGACGTTTGGGCAGAAGCGCACACTTAAGAATCGCAACGATAGTCTGCGAGACAAAGCGTCGTGTATCCTTGTCAAAGCCTTGCGCAGCCTGGAGCATCACGGGCAGGCTCTCGCGCAGATTCCCAGCGATATCCGCAAACCGCTCAGCACCCGTAGCCTCAAGCACGGAGAACAACGCATCTACAAAACGCTCGCGCTCGCTAGGCGACACCGCAAGCAGCATCTCGCGAATGGAGCCATCAACGTATCGAGCACCGGCGGACAGGCGCTCACAGTACACGAAGTCGCGACCATCAACCACCCAGCTAAAGGGATTATGCTGAAGCAGGCTGAACTCGGTGCTCTCAACGATGGCATAGTCCTCCTGTGTCTCGAAAATCATGCCAAAGATCGACGACCGAGGTAGCGTCTTGTCGATTCGACCGGATAGGTCGGCGAAGGCGTTGCCGCTCAGAAACTCCTCGACGAAGCCCGGACCATCATGGGAATACGCCCGTTCGATTCGCTCACGGGCGACATCGGGGCACATCGCCGCACCGTACACCGCAAGGTTTCCACCCTTGGAATGACCTCCGCACAAAAGCGGCCCGTCAATCGCATCCGCCGCCTCGTCCACATAACGCGTCGCGGATTCCTGGGCCGGCACAGGACACCGGAACGCCATGTTAAAGTCCTCTTTCCAGCCCACAATCGTGCTGTCGGTCCCCCGGAAGGAAAGATAGCTAAACCCCGCCGGAAACCGGAACGCCATGGCTGCAAACTGCTCTGTCGCCACCACATCGCTCACGGCACGATAGCCGCAAACGTGCACGCCACGGTAGCGAGGGCTTGCTGCCACGGCCTCCAACAAGGCCCTGCTCCCCTCTGGGTCCCACAAGTCGTCAATCATGTCCCGGTAGCACTCGGCACGCAGCAGCTCGCGTACGTCTAGGCCCTGCCAGTCCGTCAGCTCCGCCATATCACCCGGCAAACGCAAATAGGACAGCCACGCAAAGACCAGGCTATCCACCGCGCAGAACGGCCGCTCCTCAAACGGATCAAACGCCGTCTGGGCATAGGTCAAAAAATTAGGCGAATCCGACATGGCCCTCCCATCAACTATGGTGCATTGGGGTCAGGTTACTTTGCACCAAAAAGGCGCCCGGACCGTGTGGGCCCGGACGCCTTCATTGTAGCTTTTCGCTCTAGCGAGCTTGATTTAGCAGGAGAAATCGACGCTGTCGATGATGTCCTTGAGGGCCTTGGCGGAGACGGTGAGCTCATGCTGCTCGTCATCGTTCAGCGGCACGGGGACGCGGCAGACAACGCCGTCGCGGCCAACGACGGTCGGCATGGAGATGGCAAGATCGGACAGGCCATACTCGCCCACCATGAGCGAGGAGACAGGCAGAACGGTCTGCTCATCGCGCATAACGGCGGTGCAGATGCGCTTGACGGCCATGGCGACGCCATAGTAGGTGGCGTGCTTCTTCTCGATGATGGTGTAGGCGGAGTTCTTGACGTCCTCGGCGATACGCTTCTCGGCAGCCTCATGCTCCAAGTGGCCGTGAAGCTCACAGAAGGTGTTCAGCGGAACGCCGGCAACCTGAGCGCTGGACCAAGCGACAAACTCGGAGTCGCCGTGCTCGCCCATGACATAGGCCTGGACATCGCGCGGGTCAACCTCAACGTGGGCACCAAGCATCTGCTGCAGGCGGCCGGTGTCGAGCACGGTACCGGAACCGATGACGTGGCCCTCGGGCAGGCCGGACATCTTGATGGCGGCGTAGGTCAGGACATCGACCGGGTTGGAGACGATTAGTAGAATGCCGTCGAAGCCGGACTTCTTAATCTCGGGGATAATGGACTTAAAGATGCTGACGTTCTTGTTGACCAGGTCCAGGCGGGTCTCACCGGGCTTCTGGGCAGCGCCAGCAGTGACGACGATCATGGCGGCGTCGGCGACATCGGAATAATCGCCGGCGTAGATCTTCATCGGCTCGGCAAACGTCATGCCGTGCGCGATATCCAGGGCCTCACCCTCGGCACGGTTCTTGTCCACGTCGATGAGGACCATCTCGGAGAACAGACCACTCTGCATCAGTGCGAACGCCGAAGACGAACCGACGAAACCGCAGCCGACAATAGCGACCTTCTTCTCGTTAACCATTAGAAACTCCCATCTCTCTCCACAAACAAGCCGCCCGGGAACGACCCGAGCGGCTTGTCGTAATCCCAATACATCCAATCGGGACTTTGATTATGCTCCTATTCGCAGCCAAAAATCGACCGTTTACCGAAATTGTTTGCAGTATTCGTAAAATAACTGCACGAAATCGGTTTCGAGCTATTGACGAGTCGAAATAGGTTTCTAATACAAGCCCGCCTCGCGAATGGCCTCGACAGCCAAAGCGATCTGATCGGGCGGCAGGACCAGTGCCATACGCACGTGCCCCTCGCCCGAAGGGCCAAAGCTCGCGCCCGGCGTCACCACAACGCCGGCCTTCTCCATAAGCTCCTCGCAAAACGCCATAGAATCGGTGCGACCACCGGGAAGCTTGGCCCACACAAACATAGAGCCATGCGCGTTGGGTCGCTCCCAGCCCAGGCCCTCAAGACCGTCGCACAGGGCATCGCGGCGCTCCTGGTACTTCAGACGCTGCGCCTCGACCTCATCGCGCGGGCCATTAAGGCACGCGATGGCGGCCTTCTGGATCGGGAAGAACATGCCAAAGTCAATCTGGCTGCGCAGCTTGGCGAAGGCCGAGACCACATCCTCGCGACCGACCAAAAAGCCGATACGCGCACCGGTGACGTTAAACGACTTGGAGAGCGAGAAGAACTCCACGCCCACCTCAAGCGCACCGGGATACTGCAAGAAGCTGCCGCCCGGCTCGCCGTCGAACACGATGTCGGAGTATGCGTTGTCGTGAACGATCAACAGATCATGTTCGCGGGCAAAGGCGATAATCTCCTCGTAGACCTCGGGCGTGCCCACCGAGCCGACCGGGTTCGCAGGCAGCGACACGATCATATACTTGGCACGATCGGCGACCTCGGGGTCGATGCCCGCCACATAGGGCAGGTAATTGTGCTCGGCGACCAGTGGATAGTACTCGAGCTTGGCGTCGGCGATCTTGGCGCCCGCCTCAAAGACCGGATAGCACGGATCGGGAACCAGAATGGTGTCACCCGGATCGAGCAGGGCCAGGCCCAAATGGCCCACGCCCTCCTGCGTGCCGTTGCACGACTGCACCATAGACGGCGTAATGCCCGAAACGCCAAAGCGGCGCTCGTAGTAATCGCACACGGCCTGCTTAAGCTCGGGCAGATCGCGCAGGGCATACTTCCACATCTCGGAATCTTGGGCCGCCTGCGTGAGCGCCTCGACCACGTGGTCGTACGGCTTAAAGTCGGGCGTGCCCACGCTCATGTTGTAAATGGTCTTGCCCTGAGCCTTCAGCGCGAGAAGCTTGTTGTTGAGCGAGGCGAAGACCTCCGCGCCAAAGCGGTCGAGACGCTGCGATGCCTGCATGGTGCCACCTTTCGATATAAAAAACGCGGCGCTCCGACAAGAGCGCCGCGCGATACGGGCCATCAGATTGCAAAAGTGTAACGCTTACAACCCCCGTATTGGTTCAATTTAGCCAACCTTAGTCAACTGGATTGAGCGCGTCGATCTGCGCAAGCCACAGACGCGAGCTAGCGTCACTCGGCATACGCCAATCGCCGCGCGGGCTGAGCGTCACCGAGCCCACCTTGGGACCATCGGGCAGGCAGCTGCGCTTAAACTGCTGGGCAAAGAAGCGACGGTAGAACGTACGTAGCCACGTGTGGACGGTCTTGGCGTCGTAGACGCCCTCGAAGCTCTTGAGCGCCATGCGGTAGATCTTGCCCGGCTCAAAGCCAAAACGCAGCAGGTAGTAGAGGAAGTAGTCGTGCAGCTCGTACGGGCCCACCAAATCCTCGGTCTTCTGCGCAATCTCGCCGTCGCCCGTGGGCGGCAGAAGCTCGGGGGACACCGGCGTATCGAGGATATCGAGCAAGACCTCGGCAATGCGCCCGCCAAAGACATCGGCGGCATAGCGTACCAGATGGCGCACAAGCGTCTTGGGCACGCTCGCGTTGACGGCGTACATGCTCATGTGGTCGCCGTTATAGGTAGCCCAGCCGAGCGCCAGCTCCGACAGGTCGCCCGTGCCAATGACAAAACCGCCAGCCTGGTTGGCCAGATCCATCAGAATCTGCGTACGCTCGCGCGCCTGGCTGTTCTCGTAGGTCACGTCCTGCACGGCCGGATCATGCTCAATGTCCTTGAAGTGCTGCTCCACAGCCGCGTGGATCGAAACCTCGCGGAAGCTCACACCCAGGTCGCGAGCGAGCGACTCGGCATTCGACTTGGTGCGATGCGTCGTGCCGAAGCCGGGCATGGACACGGCTGTGATACCAGTGCGCGGCAGCCCCAGCGCATCGAAGGCACGCACGGTCACAAGCAGCGCCAGCGTGGAATCGAGACCGCCCGAAAGGCCGATAACGGCCGCCTTGGTGCCCGTATGGGCAAGGCGGGTCTTGAGGCCCGCGGTCTGCAGGTCGAGGATGGTCTCGCAGCGCTCAGCCAGGTCACCATGGTCGGCAGGCACGAAGGGCGCGCGGGGGAAGACACGGTCTATGCCGAGCGCATCGCGCAGAACAGGCTCTTCGGCGAGCGAGCCCTCAAACGAGAACTCGACGGTCACGGCCTCCGGCGCATCGTCCGCGCGCGTCCATGTCGTCGAGCGACGGCGCTCAGCAACCAGACGGTCAAGGTCAACGTCGGCGATGGCCATATCGCAGGTAAGCAGTTTGGTCGCGGCGAGCTTGGAGCCGTTTTCGTAGACGAGGTTCTCGCCCGCAAAGACCATGTCGGTCGTGGACTCGCCCTCGCTCGCGTCCGCGTAGGCATAGGCGCAATACAGGCGCGCGCTCTGGTTGGAAATGAGGCTGCGGCGGTAATCCGCCTTACCGATAATCTCGTCCGAAGCCGACGGATTGAGGATCACCGTCGCACCGGCAAGCGCCATCTCGGTCGAAGGCGGCGCCGGCACCCACAGGTCCTCGCAAACCTCAACGCCCAGCACCATATCCTCGGCACCCTCATCACAGCAGCGGTAGACAAGCCCCGAACCCAGCGGAACCGGACCCTGACCGGCAAACTCAACCCACACAGGATCTGCGGGCGCCGGAGCAAACCAGCGGCGCTCATAAAACTCACCGTAATTGGGCAGATACTTCTTGGCCGTGAGGCCCAAAAGCTCGCCCGCGCAGCACACGGCGGCGCAGTTGTAGATATTCTCGGCAACTGCAACGGGAAGACCGATGGTAAAGACAATCGGCAGCCCGCGGGTTTCATCGAGAATATGTGCCAGTGCGGTCTCGCAGGCATGCAGTAAGGTGCGGTTATGGAACAGATCGGCCGCGGTATAGCCAGTCAGATTAAGCTCGGGCAGTACCAGCGCGCGAACGCCACGCCCGGCAGCATCGCGAACAGCCGCCAGCGCAACCTCGGCATTGCCCTCGACATCGGCCACGCGAATCTGCGGCGACGCCGCCGCCACACGCAAAAAGCCATCAGACTGAGAAAGGTGAAGATTCATAAGAATGCTCCCGTGCGTAAACGCTATTCAACACAATTAGCAAGCCCTATTGTAGTTCAACCGCCGGGTGGAACCGCATCCCACCAACTTGGTGAGCAATTGATGAGTTGATGGTATCTGTTAAATGTCACGTACGATTCACATCTGGTGGGTACCCTGATGGCTACACGAAACGAAGCAGATTTACACCGGGAGGACCCCGTATGACAACCAAGTACACCGACGCGCCGCGCACGCGCGTCATGACGCCGGCATCGCTCAACAACGGCGTGCACGAGAACCATTCCATTGGACAGACCATGGCCATCGCGCCCAAAAAGGGCCTGTTCGACGACATTTCCATTCCCCAGATCATCGCCGGCGCCGCAGCTGCCGCCACGAGCGTGGCGCTTGCTTCAAAGATCGGCATTGCCGGCTCGGTGATTGGTGCCGCTGTGAGCTCAGTCATCACTGTTGTGTCCTCGCAGGTCTATCGCCACTTTATCTCCGCCAGCGCCGAAGCAATCAAGGGCACGCACGCCGACGTCGACTACCCCGCCGGCGCCTATGAGCCCGTTGAGCCCAATGTCGAGGAGCACCTAGGTGGCGCCGCGACCACGCAGGAGATGCGCCAGGTTGCGGGACGCGCGACCACGGCGCGCGTCGCCCCCAACAGCCTGCGCGCCAAGGCGGCGGCAGAGCGCAGCCAGACACAAAAGAAGGTCATCGTCTTCTCGATCGCCATCGCCATCGTCGCGGTCATCGCCTGCGCCGGCGCCATCCTTATCACCACTGCCGGTGAGGGTCTGGGCGAGCGTCCCGAGCCAATCCTGTCGTCGCGCACGACCGAGAGCGATGCAAATGGCGACACCCAGTCGCAAGATCAGCAGGCACAGGCGGACGACACGCAAGACAGTTCCACCTCTGCCAATTCGTCCTCGAACACCCAAAACCAATCGCAGGGCACCGATTCCTCTACGGCCAACAGTGGCACGCCGTCCGGCACGACCGACTCAAGCCAAACGACTGACGGTTCACAGCCGAACACGGGAGGCCAGACGAGCGACACCACGTCGGGAACGGGCACGGCAGACAGTAACAACACCAACAGCTCGAGCGGAACCGCTTCCGGCACGGCATCTGACAACTCGAGCCAAGGCACGGCATCGGGCAACTAAGTACGTTTGCCTCTCATAGATAACCGACCTGTACAACGGGCGCGAATCGAAAGCGGTTCGCGCCCGTTTGCCTTGGGCGCCGCCATGGCGAACGCCATGCGATGGTAAGATGCTTTACATGTGTAAAGAGGAGATTTGCCATGAGCAAGACAATAGTTAGGCCCACGCTTTCGCTGGGCAACCACATCTATCTGTATCGCCTGCTGCGCGATGCGATTGGATGCGGCAAGCAAACGTTTATGACGCAGGTCGAGGAGGCACTCGCCGCTGGTGATATGGCCGCTTATGACCTGGGCTTTGAGTCCACGCGCGAGCTGCTCGAGGAACTCGACGACTGCATTAAGCTGACCGTCTTTAAGGGCGGTCGCCTGTATGCCACCGTCATCGCCAATGAGGCCTGGGATACCGCCCTTGCCAAGGGCGAAGACAAGCCCAAGGCTGCCAAGGGCGCCAAGCAGTCCTACAAAAAGAAGAAACGCGGTGAGAAGGACCTCAAGGCCGTGCGCCCCAAGCACGTTAAGCGTCCCGAGCCCGAAGCCATGGTTGAAGCCGCGCCGGAACCCGAGCCCGAGACAGAGATCGAAGTCGCTATTGAGGTAACGGCAGAAGCCGAAACCGAAATCGCCGCCACGACCGATTCCGAAGTCATATCCGAGCAGGAAGCAACTGTGGAGCTCAACGAAGCGCCCAAGTCGACAACCGAAGAAGCCGCTGACCAACCCGAGCCGTCTGCGTTCCAAAACAGCGATGTCTTTGGCGACGAGGCCGAGGACGATCAGTCCGACGAGCCCGCAGATCAAGACGCTACCGAGTCGGCGCCGGAGCCCGAGACGCCGCAGCCCGCCATCTCGCTCACGGTCGTCTATGACCCCGAGAATGCCAATGCCGGCATCACCACCATGGCATCCACGCCCATCGAGGCAAAGTCGAGCGTCGAGAATGAGAGCGCGACGCAGGTTGAGGTTGAAACTGAAGCTGCAGACGCGCCCGTCACCGTGAAGCCCGCAGATTCCACAATCAAGCCGAAGACGACGCTGGAGTTCGCACCCGTCATCGAATCCGTGCCCGCCTCTGCTTGCGACCAAATTCCCGCACCGGCACCGGCTTCGGTACTCGCAGAGGCCCCAACCCCCGCACCCGTAGCGCCCGCCATCCCCGAGGACTTCCCCGTCGATTTCGCAACCGAGGTCTTCTGCCCCGGCCCGCTTCTGCACCAGTTGTCGACCTATCTCCCCTACGGCGCCGACACGCTCGGCATCATCGGCGAGTACTACTGGATCGCCCGCGAGCTCGGTACCATCGAGGCCGCGCGAAACCGTGCAAGCTTCCCCCTGCACTATACGCAGGCCGGCGAGCGCCACGAAGTCACCGTGCGCATTCGCCGCAACACCACCGGTGGCCTCGGATCCACCTGGGCCATCGATAAAGTCGAAGAACCCGAGCAGTAACGACAAACGGCTCAAATCCAAATCAGGATTTGAGCCGTTTTTATTTGTTGATGTTGCGTAACCAACAGCGAGCGGGCCGCAAGTGCCCCAGGTTGCCGTGAAAGAGGAGCGACGCGTACTTCGGTACGCGAGCGACGGCTTGAACGGCAAGATGGGGTGCTTGCGACCCGCGCAGCGTCGAGCAGTTACGCGGTTTGGAAAACCGCGTAACGATCTAGTCGCGCGTCAGCTTACGGTAGATACGATGCGGCTGGGCCGCGTCCTCGCCCAGGCGCTCGATGCGGTTGGCCTGATAGGCCTCGAAGTTGCCCTCGAACCAATACCAGTTGCCCGGGTTCTCGTCGGTGCCTTCCCACGCCAGAATGTGCGTGGCGACGCGGTCCAGGAACATACGGTCATGGCTAATGACCACCGAGCAGCCCGGGAACTCGAGCAGCGCCGCTTCGAGCGAGGACAGCGTCTCGACGTCGAGGTCGTTCGTAGGCTCGTCGAGGAGCAGCAGGTTGCCGCCCTGCTTGAGCGTGAGCGCCAGGTTCAGACGGTTGCGCTCGCCACCGGAAAGTACGCCAGCGCGCTTCTGCTGGTCCTGGCCCTTAAAGCCAAAGCTCGCCACATAAGCGCGGCTCGGAACCTCGGTCTCGCCGACCATCATGTGGTCCAGGCCGTCCGAGACGACCTCCCATAGGTTCTTATCGGGGTCGATGCCGGAGCGGTTCTGGTCGACATAGGAGATCTTGACGGTCTCGCCCACCTCAAGCTCGCCCGAAGTCAGCGGCTCCAGACCCACAATCGTCTTGAACAGCGTGGTCTTACCGACACCGTTGGGGCCGATGACGCCCACGATGCCGTTGCGCGGCAGGGTGAACGAAAGGTCATCGATGAGCACGCGGCCATCGAACTCCTTGTGCAGATGATGGGCCTCGAGCACCTTGTTGCCCAAACGCGGGCCCACAGGGATGCGGATGTCGGTCCAGTCGAGCTTCTGGCTTGCGCGGGCCTCGGCCTCCATCTCCTCGTAGCGAGCCAGACGGGCCTTGTTCTTGGCCTGACGGGCCTTGGGCGAGCTGCGCACCCACTCGAGCTCGGCCTCCATGCGCTTGGCGAGCTTGGCGTCGCGGTTGCCCTGTGCCTCGATACGGGCGGCCTTGGTCTCCAGATACGTGGAGTAGTTGCCCTTGTAGGGATAAAGGTGACCGCGGTCGACCTCGCAGATCCACTCGGCAACGTTATCCAGGAAGTAGCGATCGTGTGTGACGGCAAGCACCGCGCCCTGGTAGTTGTGCAGGAAGTGCTCGAGCCACAGGATCGACTCGGCGTCCAGGTGGTTCGTGGGCTCGTCGAGCAGCAGCAGGTCGGGAGCCTCGAGCAGCAGCTTGCACAGGGCCACGCGGCGGCGCTCGCCGCCGGAAAGCACGTTGACCGGCATGTCGGAATCGGGCAGCTGCAGGGCGTCCATGGCCTGGCCGAGCTTGGAATCGATATCCCAGCCGTCGGCGGCGTCGATCTCGTCCTGGAGCTTTCCCATCTCAGCCATGAGGGCGTCCATGTCGCAGTCCGGGTCGCACATCTCCTCGCCGATCTTATTGAAGCGATCGACCTTGGCGATCATATCGCCAAACGCCATGCGCACGTTCTCGATAACGGTCTTGTCGTCGTCGAGCGGCGGCTCCTGCTGCAGGATGCCCACGGTGTAGCCGGGGGTGAGCCTGGCATCGCCGTTGGAGACCTCCTCGATGCCGGCCATAATCTTGAGCAGGGTCGACTTGCCCATGCCGTTGGGGCCCACGACGCCGATCTTGGCACCGGGGTAGAAGCTCAGGGTCACGTCGTCAAGGATTACCTTGTCGCCATGGGCCTTACGAGCCTGATACATCTGGTAGATAAACTCCGCCATTTGCCTGTTTTATCCTTTCTACCTGCTGTTTCCCTATTCTTGTTTCGCCTAAGTGGAAACGAAATGGAAAAACCAGCTCTGAAACGTAACGAAAAAGGGGCATGGTTGCCCATATCCCCTAATACTACCTGGGAAAAGTTCCCCCGGAACATACTATGAACTGCGTACGCTAGTTTTCCGCAACCTTAGCGAGCGGCTCGCTGCGATTTGCGCCACAGCAGATACGAGTAGACGTAGACGGCTCCAACCGAACCAAACGCCAGAACCGCAATCACCGCGGCGACGACTTCACTCGAAAGCACGCTGCCTGCCACGCCCATCACAATCAGGCCAAAGCCCAGCACCATAAAGCAGGCACCGCCAAAGCGCTGCGTACGGCGCCAGTTCTCGGGATTGGCAAGCGCCCAAGGCGTCTTGATACCGAGCGTATAGTTCTGCTTCACACGCGGCAAGTAGTTGCCTACGCCGATGAACAGCAAACCGACAACACCGGAAATCAGCACGTTGACCGAACCGACCGCCGGCACCACGCCCCAGACCGTAAGCTCTCCCAGCCAGCTTATGGCGCACATGAACAATGTGAAGGCGATTACGAAGCCCTGATAGAACTTGCCCGAGGTTCGATATGCCTCACCTTTGGGATCGATGCGCGGCACCACGCAGAACATTGCGAGAAGCACCAGAGGCAGCACGCCGAGCGCGGAGGCCATCCAGCTGGGACCCCAACCGTCGACGGCGCCGTTCGCGCCCCAGTGCGTGGGAATCTGCCCAGGCAAGCTCGGCATCACCATGAGATGCGCTGCGACATTGGCGACGCACAGAGCGACCAGCGCAATCCACACGCGCGACGATACCCCCGTGGGGTGAATGCCCTTGTTTTCGTTATTCATCCTTATCACCTTCCGTGTTTGTAAAGCCCATAAACCAACCGATCAAGTCCTGCATGACGGTAGTGTTTAAGCTGTATACGATGTTTTGACCATGACGTTCGTCGGTTACCAACCCGGCGTTTTTGAGCGTCGCCAAGTGATGGCTCAGCGACGGCTTACTGATATCGAAATGCTCGGCAAGCTCCCCCGCCGTGCAATTGCCCTCGCGCAGCAACTCCAAAATGCGCCGTCGCGTTGGATCGGCAAGCGCCTTAAAACCCTCTCCCGGCATAAGACCCCCTTTCATCATCTCTCATGACGCGCACACTATACTCGATATTTAGATGTTTGTCTAATTATCTAATACAGGAACATCTATAGAACATTCGTTCGTATTTAGCTACAATGGAAGTTGAAGCAGATGGGCCAGCTCCCTCTACCCGAGAAGGAGATGGACTATGAGTATTGACGATGTCCTGACGTTGTTATTGCTTGTAATCGCGGCTGTGGAGCTCGGCATCCACATTGGAGGTCGAATGAAATAGCCGCCCCCGCGTAATGCGAAGACGGCCACTTCTCACGCTACAAACGTGTTTGGGAGTTGGCCAACCCGCGGCAACGGGTGCCATCTGCTTCATCTTATGCGAATCACTGCCTCATTTCAACAAGCCCCTAGGGCTCAAATGGAATCGCGATAATACCTATAATGACGATAGCTAAAACACGATTCGCTTCCCCATCGGAGGATGTCTATGACCGAAACCACAGCCGCAACCCCCAACGAGACACGCGACACCAAGCTCGAGATCATCATGGGCCGCGAGGCACTCGACAAACTCGCCGCCGCCACGGTGCTGGTGCTCGGCTGCGGAGGTGTGGGCTCCAATTGCTGCGAGGCACTTGTCCGCGGCGGCATTGGTCATTTCGTCATTCTGGATAAGGACATCATCGCGCCCAGCAATATCAATCGCCAGGCCATCGCCTTTCAAAGCACCATCGGCAAGCGCAAGGTCGATGTTATGGAAGCCATGATCCACGACATCAATCCAGCCGCTACCGTCATCAAGCGCACCGAATACCTGTTGAGCGACAATATCGACGAATTTTTCGCGCGCGTTTTGGAGCAGACGGACGGCAAGCTCGACTACGTCGTCGACGCCATCGACACCATCTCGGCCAAGCTCACCATTGCCAAATATGCTCAGGACCACGACATTCGTTTGGTTAGCTCCATGGGCGGGGCCAACAAGCTCCATCCCGAGTGCCTCCGCTTTGCCGACATTTTCGATACGGTACGTGACCCCATGAGCCGCATCATGCGCAAAGAATGCAAGAAGCGCGGAATCAAGAGTCTTCATGTACTGTTTAGCTGCGAGGAATCGGTTAAGACACAGCCCCGCGACCCTTCCAATATCCACGAGCGCACCGAGCTCGGAACCGCCAGCTTTATGCCGCCCATCATGGGCCAGATGATTGCCGGCGAGGTTATCCGCCAGATCAGTGGCCGCGGCACCGAGCGCGTGCGCGCCGATGGCCAGCGCTTGGACTAGCGGAGCGCGCCGAGATGGAGCCCCGGTTATTTGATGCACACTGCCATCTTGATTTAATGGCTCACCCGGACGCCGTTGCCGATGAGGCAACGGCGCTGGGCTTGGGTCTATTTGATTGCGGCGTCGATCCACGCGACTTTTCGGCCGCAAACGAGCGCGCTCGTCGCCACCCGGGCATCATCGCCGGCGTTGGGCTTCACCCCTGGTGGCTCGCCGATGGCCACTGCGGTTTTGCCGAAGTCAATCTGCTTTGCGAAGTTGCTGCCCAAGAACGCTACATCGGCGAAGTCGGACTCGACTTTTCCGCGCGCTTTGCTGGAAGTGAGCCGCTACAAATACAGGCACTTAACCGGCTCTGCGATGCGCTCGTGCAGCATCCTCTTACCGGGCGCGTGATATCAATTCACGCCGTTCGTTCGGCAGGAGCCGTACTGGACGTCCTCGAATCGCATGGACTACTCATCCCAAACCCCGACTCCCCCGCTATCATCTTCCACTGGTTTAGCGGCACTTCGGACGAACTCACCCGCGCGCGTAATGCGGGCTGCTATTTTTCCGTCAACGAACGCATGCTCGCGACCAAGCGCTGTCGCGAATACGCACGACAGATTCCACTCGACCGCCTACTGCTCGAGACCGATGCGCCGGCCGAGCCAAACACAGAAACAAGCACGCAGTCGCTCATCAGGTCGCTCACAAGGACCTCAGAACGCATCACCTCGCTCAAAAACTGCGACGCAAAGCGCATCGAGTCGATAGTTTTAACAAATGCGCGCTCTGTTTTTGACCTTCGCTAACCCCTGGTGTGCAAAAAATGCCAAATATGAGTACTGCTACCGGAATGGATACATTTCTTTTAACTTTCCAACCGCCAGAATAATCCTCGATTGTCCGCTAATTAAAGCTTTTACAGTCATTCATCCTGCGTTTTCACAAATCTTAAACCCCTCCAGACGCTCAAATCACGTCTGAAGGGGTTGATTTTGCTGCGACTAAATTAGTCACAGTACTCATATTTGGCATTTTTTGCACACCGGGTCCCGAGGAGGCGCCTGCACCTCCCCGGGACCGCTCGGCTATTCGACGATTGGTGCTCCGTGGCCCCAAGAACCTTCCATGCCGCACACGGTCGAGGCAAACCCGGCAGCAAAGTCGAGCGCGCGCTCGATGGCCTCGGCGCCATCTTCACCACGCTTGGCGGAATCGAGATAGCACATCAAAAACGAGGTAAGGAACGAGTCGCCCGCCCCCATGGTGTCCTTCATGTCCGTTACCGGTTTAGCCAGCTGGCGGTAATAACGATCGCCGTCGTAAGCAATGCAGCCCTCGGCGCCCGCCGTAGCCGACACAAAACGCGGACCCAGGCCCTTCACCCATGCCAGACGCTCGCGAACCTCATCCTCACTCGCAGCATCCGCCGCACTAAAGAAAGCGAAATCGACGTAGGGCGCAATCTGCTCGTAGTACTCGTCGGTAGAGTCGTCCGAAAAGTCAAAAGAGACCGTGACGCCCGCAGCCTTCAACTTGGGCAGCTCGCGCTCGGTAAAGCAATAGTTGCCCGAATGAACCACATCGAACTGCTTCATGTACGAAAGGTCAAAGCGATCGAGGACATAGCGCGCATCGCCACGGATACCGCCCTCGTTGGAGCCAAGGAAGACACGGTCACCGTCAACGACGGTCACGCGAGCCGCTCCGTTCTCGCCAATCATCTGCTCGCACTTGTCAAGCTCGATACCCTCATCCTCGAGGCTTGCAATGACATGCTCGGCAGCGGCATCATTGCCAAAAATGCCCATGTATGCGGAGCGTGCGGCACCGCATTTCTTGGCATAAACGGCGAAGTTCACCGCATTGCCGCCGGGATACATGGTGTGGATATGCTCGTAGCGATCGACGACGTTGTCGCCAAATCCGAGCGCGTTAACGTTAAATGCCATGGCCTTTGCTCCTTCTAGTACTCGACAACACCCATATAGCGACGGAAATCGGGATCGTGATCAAACACCTTGCCGCGTGCAGCACGCAGCTCGCAGTTCATGGCGTAGAACAGCACCGGGTCCAGATAGGCACGGACGCTCGCCGGCACGGCTTCCATACCGTACTCCTTGGCATCGAGCACCATCAGCGTATCGGTATGCGTCTTAAGGAACGCCAGGGCGCGCTCGTCCATAGCACGGCACTCGCTGGAGCCCATCTGCAGGAAGTAAAAAACGCCATCCTGAGTAGCCTCGAAGGGGCCATGGAAGTACTCGGCAGAGTGGATGTAGCTGCAGTGCTGCCACTGCATCTCCATAAGAGAGCAGATAGCGAAACCGTAGGTCTGGCTAAAGTTGGGACCGCTGCCCAGAATATAGAAGAACTCGTGCTCCTGGCAAAGCTTGGCAAAACGATCGCCCAGCTCGGCATTTACCTTCTCACGTGCCGGGGGAAGAATCTTATCCATCTCGGCGATACCGGCATACATATCGGCAAGATCGGCGTAGCCCTCCTGCTGATCGAGCAGCTCGGCCGCAAGCGACAGCGAAATGCCAGCGGGGACCTCGGCCTGCGGCACACCCTCGCCCCATGGGTAGACCCACGTGGTCCACTTGCCGGAGTCGATCTTGGATCCAGCGTTGTCGGTCTGGGCGATCACCGTAGCGCCGGCGGCAAGGGCAATCTCGCAGCCCTCGACGACCTCCGGGGTATTGCCACTGTGGCTGCAAGCGATGACCAGGGACTTCTCGCCCAGACGACGCGGACGCATAATGTCGAATTCACGCGCGGTATAGATATACGAAGTGAAGGTGGTTGCCTCGCGCTGCAGAAGCTCATGAGCCGGGATCAAATCGATCATGGAGCCACCGCAAGCAATCCAGTAGACGCTGTCGAACTTGCCCTTCTCGGCAATTGCCTCTTTGATCAGATCGCGTGCGTTCATATCCAGTTCCTTTCTTGTTTGGGCCGCAATCAATGACGTTGGTTGCGTGGCCGATAGTTGTTTTAGTCAATCAGATATTTCTCGAATGCGGCCATGTTCTTGGCATCAGCCGCCGCCGGGTCATCGTAGTAACGGCCGTCCGTAATTTCCTGGCCCAGCATGCCGTCGAAACCATGGACGTTGAGTGTGGCAACGAAGGCGTCCATATCGTGCTTGCCATCGCCCCACACCAGATGGCCATACGGGTCACCGTCGATAAAGTGCATCTCGTGAATTGCCCCATCACCAAAGGTGGCAAACCAGTCCTCGAGCGTCTCGCCAGCAACGCCCATCGCGGTTGTATCAACCATGGGCTGTAAATACGGGCTCGCGACCTCGTCAATCATGCGCTTCGCATCGGAAACCGTCGTCACAAGGTTGCTCTCCTCGGGACGCAGGCTTTCCATCGTAAGCACCAGACCGTGCTCGCCGGCATACTCCGCCAGAATGGACAAGTGCTCGCGGCTGCGCTTCCAGGCTTCCTCGCGGTCCTCGTCCCAGTCGCCCCAGCCCGAGTTGACGGACATACGGTCGCACCCAAGTACCTCGGCAAGCTCAATGCCGTGCTTAAAGTACGCCAGGCTGCGCTGTTCATGCAGCGGCTTGCGTGCGCAGTACTGCCAAGGATAGACAACATTCTCGGGGCACAGAGTACGATACCTAAGCCCACGGTCTGCAGCCTTTTTCGCCAGGACCTCAGCCTCAAAGTAGCCCGTATGGTCGAGCGTCACATGCGGCTCTGCGCACCACAGCTCAATGGACTCAAAGCCCAAACGCTGCTGCACATCAAGGAAGTAATCGAGCGACCACATGATGTAGTGGATATTCATGCCCGCAATCTGTTCGCGGCGCAGCGTCGGCTTGGATTCAGACATCTTATGCCTCCTTATTTCGATCGAACACGATTTGTCCGTCCGACATCGTCATATCAACCGCAAGATCGCGTGCGTCGCGATAATCGAGGTCAAACACATCCCGATCGAGCACGCAGATATCGGCAAGCTTGCCGACCTCGAGCGTACCCAGCTCATCTTCGCGCATCAGATCGTACGCGCCCCCGGCAGTCCAAGCGCGCAAGAGCTCGACAAGCGTCAGCGTGTTGACCTCATTCACGGGCAGTCCGTCGGCGAAGAATCCGCCGCACGCGCTGTAGATTGACTCGCCCAGGCTCGGAATCAACAGCGGCAAATCCGTTCCACAGCACACCGTGCATCCGGAATCTTCCATGCCGCGGCGATTCCAGCTGTGCAAAAGTCGCGTCTCGCCAATTTGTCGACGCATCATCGACAGGCAATCCTCGCGCCGGTCCAGCGTCAGAATCTGCGGATAGACCTCGCAAATTCCACCTAACTTGCCAAACTCGACAAGATCGGTCGGGTCAGAGTTCTCGAGATCGGTAATCGCATGGCGGCGAAGCATCCGTCCATGCTCGTCTCGAGGCAGCGAGGCATAGAGCGCCACGGTGCGACGAACGGCGCCATCACCCTGGCAATGCAAGGAATATCGGAAGCCGTCAGCATCAATTGCACGCAGCTCGCTTTCAATCAGATCCCACTCTGGCTCCTCGACGACCGTCTTGCCGGCAGCGCCCGCATCGGCCGTATCCTCATAGGGGTCAATCATCTCGGCAAGCCCCGCCCATACGCCGCGATCGGTCATACGGTTGAAGCCAGAAAAACGAACGAACGGTCCCCGGAAGCGCTCTCGTGCCTCGCGAGCATATGCCAGATTTGCACCAGCGCCCACCGGCTGCGACATCATAGAGACGCGAACCGTCAGCTCGCCAGATTCCTCACGGCGAGCCATTTCGTCGGCAAAGCCGTAGTAGTCATCAAACGCCATCTCCTTGATGGCGGTAACGCCGCGCTCGTTAAGCATGCTCATGTAGTCCGAATACCCCGCGCGCACCTCGGGCAACGCGAGGAAATCGCTCATCATGCGCCAGATCTTCTCGGCATAGCACGCCTGCGGTGTAAAACCGTATCGCGCACTGGCGGCAGCATTGAGAACGCAGGTCTCCGCGCCCGGTGTAAAGCAGACGACAGGGATATCACCAAAAAACTCGTCAAACACAGCTGCCGTATTTGCGTTCTCGGCATCCGATGCCAACGTTTCGGATAGGTTGTGGCCAAAAGCCGCCGCGCAATCCGGATGATCTTCTTTCCATGCACGCAAGAGCGACACGGCCTCTTTGGCATCATCGATGCCGGACAGATCAGACCCCAACGTCCGCAGCGCCCAGCCTGTATAGAAGGTATGTACATCGATCAGACCAGGCATGACGGTGCGGTCGCCCAGATCAACTACCTCGTCCGCCTGGGTCAAATACGAAGCCACCTCACACTTGGTGCCAACCGCCTCAATTCGATTGCCACGGACCGCTACGAAACCTTCAAACGGCAGGTCCCCCGTACCGGTAAAGACGCTCTTAGACGTCAGGACCGTTAAACGATCAGACATCACAACCACCTACACCGGAAGCATGCCAGAGATTGCCGTTACGATCAGGCCAAAGACGACCATAAAAATGAAGAACTTCCAAATGGTCTTCCACCATTGACCAAACGAGATCTTTGCCACGGCAAGACCGGCAACCGTCATGCCCGCCACGGGACTGATGGTGTTGATGGTCTGATTAGCAAACTGGAGCGCGGTAACGGCGGCTTCGGGATTGAGGCCCATAAGCTCGGTCAGCGGACCCATGACGGGCATGGTGAGCGCCGCAAGTCCAGAGCTCGAGGGAACCAGCAAAGAGAGCAGGCCAAGGACGATATACATAAACGTGGTGTAGACGGCGGCAGGTGCACCGGCCAGTGCAGTAGCGAGCGCCTGGAGGATGGTGTCGATGATCATGCCACCCTCTGCAATGACCAAGATGCCGCGAGCGATGCCGATGACGATGGCGGCGTACGCAAAGTCGGCAATGCCTTTAACGAACTCCTCGGCGATCGTCTGCTGGTCAAGGCCGCCCAGGATACCGGCAAGCAAGCCCATACCAAGGAACACGGCGGAAATCTCATTCATGTACCAGCCCTGGGTAACAAGACCCCAGACGATAATGCCCATACCGCAGGCAAAATCGATAAGCACGAGCTTCTGACGGGTAGTGAACTCTTCCTCGATGGAGGCATCGGTCACGGAAAACTCAACACGCTTGAGCTTGTCGTCCTCGTACGTAATGGACGACTCGGGGTTTTTCTTGACACGCATGGCATAGCGCATGGCCCACGCGATACCGACGGCAGTGAAGATGACCCAAGAAACGGCGCGCAGCCACAGCTGAGGATTGCCCTCGATACCAATGATGCCTTGGGCGATCAAAACATTAAACGGGTCGATGGTCGAAGCACAATATCCCAGGTTAGGACCAAGGAAGCAGATGATAAACGCCGTCATCGAGTCATACCCGATACCCATCATGATGGGAATGAAGATGGCATAGAACGGCAGGGCTTCCTCAGACATACCAAACGTAGTGCCGCAAATGGACAGCAACGTCATCGTGATGGGAATGATGAGGATGTCCTTGTTCTTGAGCTTTTTAATCACACGGCTCATGCCGGCATTCAAAGCGTTGGTCTTGGTGATGACTGCGAACGATCCGCCAATCAATAAGACGAACGCAACGACGTCGGCAGCCTCCTGGATGCCCTTAGTAGGCGCTTGCAGGACCGCAAAGATATCCTGGCCCAGATTGATGGTCTCGCCGGTCTCGGAATCGGTGTAGTTCTTATCGACCTGTTCATAGGTTCCAGCAACGGCGACTTCACGCTCGCCCGCCGCTGTCGAAATCGTCTTGCGCTGATACTGACCAGAGGGAACGATCCAAGTCAGGACCGCAAAGACAACGATCAGCAAGAACATGATCGTATAGACATGCGGTAATTTGAACTTAAAACGTCTGTTTGTCTTCTTCGCCTTCGTATCTGACATAGATACCTCCAAAGAACTCGAGACTGCATCACATCTCGCTTCAACGCCTGCGCAAGGCAAACGTTCTATGACGTTCCATAGATTACCAGCAGCTTTTCCCATCATCAAGATAATTTCAAACTGATTGCCGCGACGCGGTTGAACGGTTGCGTTCGCGCCGTGAACGGTATGGAAACGCCCGGTGAGATAATCCACCGGGCGTTTCCATTCGCAATGTCCTAGATGTCAAAAACGTAGCGAGACCCAATGATCCGCTGACGACCGATGATAAACGGCCGCCGCTGCTCATCGAAAAAGAAGGCTTCCATATAAAACAAGGGTTCGCCAACGGGAACTGCCAACAGTCGAGCGACCTCGGGCGACGCGCACGCGATCTCGAGCGTGCACGGGTCGGTAAACGCGGGCGTGCGGCCCGTCCGGTTGCGCACGAACTCAAAAATGGATTGGTTAGATAGAGGTGCCGTTGATAGATAGGCGTTGTCCTCGTAAACGTATATGTTGTTCTCGAGCATGACAGGGACGCCATCGGCAGTACGCACACGCTCAACGCAAATCAAATCAGTTCCAACGGGAACACCAAAGAACTGCGCTTCGGTAGAATCTGCCGGCAGTATCTTTCTCGAAATGACGCACGCCCCCGGCTCCATTCCGTTAACGCGGCATGCGTCCGAAAAACTCTGGACGTCATCCTTCTGGCGAATCTTGCGCTTGAGCTTGGGGGCATTGACAAACGTGCCTTTCCCCTGCCGCTTCGTTAGATAGCCCTGCTGGACGAGCTCCTCAATAGCGCGTCGCACGGTAACGCGGCCAACTTTATAGTTCTCAGCCAATTCGAATTCGTTGGGTATCCGCGCGCCCGCCTTGTAGGCACCGGAATTGATTTCGTTTTTAATGATATCGATAACCTGTTGGTACAGCGGTATCGCTGCTTTACCGTCAGTTAGTCCTTCAGTCGGTGGCATATACCCTCTCCCAGCCCAATTAAGTCAAAAGCGGGCTTAAGGGCATTCAACAAGCCCTTAAGCCCGCATTAGCATAAAGTATGCTTGCTGTCGCACCAAAATGTCGGGTATTTACTCATCTGACCCGAAAAACGCGCAACTACCGCGCTCCTAAGAAAGCGTGAGCAGCTCCGGCAGCTGGTCGATAATCTTGTCCGCGGCATCCTGGCTAAAGCCAAAGCGCTCCTCGCGCTTGGCAATAACTGTCAGGCCGGCTCGCTTGCCGGCAGTGATGCCAGGCACCGAATCCTCAACGCAGCAGCAGCGATTCGCGGGCAGCCCCAGCAGGTCCAGCGCATGCAGGTAGATGTCGGGCTCGGGCTTGCTCTCCTTAAACTGCTCGCCGCTCACCACATACTCAAAGGCATCCGACAGCCCGCACGCATTGAGCACTTCCTCGATGCTATCCATGGGAGACGAGCTGGCAAGCGCCACGCGAACGCCACGGCGCGGCAGCTCTCGAATCGTATCCACGGCGCCTGGGTTAATCAAAGCCTGATAGTCGCGCGGACGCTTATGCGCCCACTCGTCCCAACGGATCAACGCTTCCTCGCCAGTTAAATGCCCCTTCCCGGCGCGCTCAAACCAATCGACCAGCATACGCAGGAAGAACTGATGCGAGGTACCAACCTGCCCGTTCAACTCCTCTTGAGTCAGGTTAAGTCCAAGCTCCTTGGCAAACGCGGCAGTCTCGCCCAGGTAGTAATACTCGGTATCGACAATGACGCCGTCCATGTCAAAGATAACGGCGTCGAACGGAAATGCGGACACGGCACCCTCCCTAACAAAAGGGCGCCCGCAAGCGGACGCCCGAGCCATGCACTATCGGCGATTCTAGCCCAGCAGCTTATTCAGCGCCACCGCAATACCGTCTTCGTTGTTATTGGCGGTCACCATCTGGGCCACAGCCTTAACCTCATCGACGGCGTTGCCCATGGCAACACCGGTGCCGGCCCACTCAATCATAGACTTGTCGTTCTGGCCGTCGCCAAACGATACGACCTCGCTGGCATCGATGCCGAGCTTGGGCAGGGCACCCTCGAGCGCGCGGGCCTTGTCAATACCGGGCGCCGTGTACTCAAAGTACCAGTCGGCCGTAAACATACCCGAAAGCGTCTGGGTAAAGGGCGCGTACATCTCCTCGTAATGCGCTTGCAGATAGGCCGGGTCGCCCGCCGTCAGCAGCTTGTCCACGGGATAAGCATCAGCGACCTCATGCAGGCTCTCCACCTCGCGAATCTTAAGATCGCACGCGTCGCGCTCATACTTGACGATGTTTTTCTGCGAGCCATCCGGCAGCGTAATCATGCAATGGTACGAGTCCTCGACGTGCAAATCGCGACCGAGCGAAATCATAGGGATCACGTCAAAATTACGCAGGTGATCAATCAGGCGATGCAATTCGTCGGCAGGCATAGCCTGATCGAACAGCACCTCGTCGGTCTGGGCATCGACGACGTGTGCGCCGTTAAAGGCCACCAGCAGACCGTCATGGTTTTGAAGGTCGAGCTCCTGCGCCAAGGCGTGCAGCCCCCATGCGGGACGGCCCGACGCCAAGATGAGCTTAATGCCCGACTCCTGCGCAGCGAGCAGCTTCTCGCGCGTACGCGGGCTAATCACTTTCTGGTCGTTGGTGAGCGTACCGTCAATATCCATCGCGATGGCTTTGATTGCCATATATGCCTCCCTGTCATTGAATAACCTTGTCTGAGTCATCATACAGAACAGCCACCGCGACTCCGTTTGCAACGGGAAAAATGTCATATTGTCCCGAACATGAACGGCGTGTGGTCGTGAAGCTTTATCGCTCAGGTCAAATACGTCTGCTAGCGACGCTCATCCGTCGGTGCGCCCTCGACGATCGCGATGCCCGCCGATGCACCTAACGCGCTGGCGCCGGCCTCGATGAATGCGCAAGCCTCTTCGTAATTATGGATACCGCCCGCCGCCTTGATTGCCACGGCATCGCCGAGCACCTCGTGCATCAGCCGCACGTCCTCGAGCTTAGCACCGCCAAAGCTTCTGCCGGTCGATGTCTTAAGGAATCCCGGCTTGGCCTCCAGCGCGATCTCGCATACACGGCGCTTGGCGGCGTCGTCGCCGTCCAGCTTGCACATCTCGACGATTACCTTGTCAGTGATGCCATGCGCGCGACAAAAATCAGCAATGGTAGTCATCTCGCGCTCGATGGCATCAAAATCGCGGTTCTCGATCGACCCCTGATTCAAAACGTAGTCAATCTCGGTAAAGCCACACGCAGCGTATTCCTCAAACCTCGCAAGCTTCTCCTCAAGCGTCATAGTGCCCTGGGGAAAGTCGATGGCGCCGGCAAGGATGATGTCAGAGCCCTCGAGCATGGCGCGGCCCGTCTCGTACTCCTGAAGGTTCGCAAATACGCAGCGAAAGTTGTACTTTAACGCCTTCTCGACATACTGCTCAAACGTGTCCTCGGGGGCATCGATATAGTCGATGTATTTATTGATGGGTTTGGCAAGCGTCATGCTGGGCCTCCTTGTTCAGGACTGACAACCGATTCGTGGTTTCACGCGAAAAACCACGTTCAATGTACGCCCGACATGCAAGGACAGCGTCCGCATTCCGACAAGTGGTATGAAATTAGCTGTAAACGTATATTTACAGACAGCGAATGGCACCGCACGCGGATGCCGACAGCAAGACATCCCCCCCCTCAATACGCCCTCATGCCCATTTAAATAGCAAGGGACCCGTATCTGTTGGGATACGGGCCCCTTTCGGCCATGACCTATCTCAGCAACAAAGACTACTTGCGGTGAGCGCGGTAGAACTCGATCGCACCATCTTATCCGAGCCGGGGCACGTTCGCATAGCGTGGCGCGTGACGGTTGCAAAACCACCCCATTTGAAACAAACGCAAAAAAGTACTTGCAAAGACGCGTTCCGACATATAAGTTGATAAAAGACCGCCGTTGCGGTTTTAAGTAGATCGAGCATATGAAATTTCAGTTTTTAGCGTGTAAGAGAAAGAAGATCGGCAAAGTACAACCCCAAACGCAATGACAACTTAATGAGGTAACTGCCACATGTGAGGCACCCAGGGCATTGCTGTCTCGATTTTGAGCACGATGCCTTCCGCCTTGCATGGGCCGTTCCATCCCGCCCCTGCAGCAACTGCCTCACGGGCTCATTGAAAACCGCATAGCACCCCAACGTCAGCACATCACCCACGGCAAGCACATCACTCACGACAACCAACACATCAACAAACAGCACGAACATCAACCGATTGGAGAAGCTATGACAAACCACCACGCTGAAGACGGCGATAAGAAAAGCATTCTGGATGCCCGCATTGAGCGAGCATATGCAAACGAATATGACGCCGCCTTTGCCGCCGCGACCATCAAGAACTACGCGTCGCTACCGCTCGCGACGATCTTGGCCGACCACCCTCAACTGCTGAAGCGCTGCACAAAGATCATGGGCGACCCCGACATTCGCAAGCTGACAGACCCCTATGCCCCAAAACGCGACAACGATTCGTACGTTCTTACCGTAGGCTGCCTAGCCCATATGCTTACGGCGCTCGACACGAAACTCAAGCTCGAATGGGAACCCGACGAGCGTCATGAACTCGAAAGCAAGCGGAACACCCTGCGCACCGCACTGTTCCTTCCGTTGGACGGCCTCAAGCGCTGCAACGTCGAGCTCAATACACAGGCGCGGCAAAAGCCCGGGACCACAGGGCAGAAAACTCCAAGACCCCATGCGGCCATCGTCGACCGCAACCGATATAACCGTATGACCGCGCATTTTTCTGCCGAGGGAGCAGCCATAAGGACGCTGATCGACCTGCTGTGCCTCCTGAGCATCAACGAGCTATTTGAGGGCTATCTCGCCCTTGTTCCCGCGACGGCACCCAAGTCGGTAGCAAAGATCATCGAGACCTGCAGACGCCAGTTTGAGCGCCATCGCAATGGCAGCGAGATGAACGCCAGCATCGCGCAGTACTACGCGGCTCATTACAAAAATGACGGATGTGCCCCTGTCGAGCATCAGCTGCGGCTCGCCTACACCACGCCCGCCGCAACGCTCTATCGCTTTGGAGCCCTTGGCGCTTGCGAGCCGCACGAACAGGCAGCCTGCCCCACAACCGAGCTCGATCTCAGGCTCGGACGAACCCTGTAGCCCGCCAGCCCCTCCGCGGGCAACAATCCTATTCCACAACACAACCAACAGAAAGGAGTCCTCATGGACACCAATCATTCCCCCATCATCAGCCCCCTCACCATGCGTGAATCCGCCCGAGGCATCACGCTCACCAGCATTTACGATGAGATGCTCGCCCGTCGCGAGCTCTCCGTCATGGGAAACATCGAAACCCCGATGGCCCACGACCTATGCCAGCAAATCCGCCTGCTCGATGCCACCGACCCCAGCCGCCCCATCACCATATTTGTCGCCAGCGCCGGCGGAAGCGTGCGATCGGGCCTTGCGATCTATGACGCCATGCGCCTCGCATCGTGCCCCATCCGCACCGTCTGCCTGGAATTCGCCGCGTCCATGGGCGCCGTGATCTTTATGGGCGGCGACGATCGCCGTATGGCGCCCCATGCAGAGCTCATGATTCACGACCCGCTGATCCCCCAGGGGGCAGGCGGCTCGGCACTTGCGCTGCAGGAAACCAGCCGGCGTCTCATGCAGACCCGCAAGACCCTCACGCAAATCCTCTCGGACCGCAGCGGCCTCACGCCCAAGCGCATCCAGTCCCTCACCGCAAAAGACACCTACCTTTCGGCCGAGCGCGCCGTCGAGCTCGGCTTTGCCCACGAAATCCTCTCGACCACCAAGAAGGTCGCCCATGTCTAACCTCGCCAGCCGCCTCGCCGCATCTAAGTCCGCATCGTCCACCATCCTCGCCAAGGATCGAACGCTTTCCTGCGACACCCGCCAAACGGGACTCAACAACAACGCGCTTGTGATCGGCCCCTCGGGAGCCGGCAAGACCCGAAACGTCCTCAAGCCCAACCTGCTGCAAATGAACGCAAGCTACATCGTGCTCGGCACCAAAGGCACGCTCTGTCGCGAAGTGGGACCCGTGCTGGCAGCCCACGGTTACCGCGTGCAATGTCTCAACTTCGCCGACCTCAACACCGTCCCGGCCCTTGCGCCCGGCATCGAGCGCTGCGGCTACAACCCCCTGAGGCACATTCGCCGCAAGGCGGACGGCAGGCCCAACCAGCAGGACATCCTCTCGGTGGCAAAGGCCATCTGCCCCATCGAGGACAACAACCAGCCTTTTTGGGATCATGCGGCGGCAAACCTGCTGTCGTGTCTTATCGCCTACGTCACCGAACAGCTGCCCGCCGACGAGCAGACGATCAGCTCGGTCATCAAGCTGATCGAGCACCTGCAGGACGGTGCCACGGGTCGATTGTTTGACGACCTGATCACGACCGACCCCCAAAGCTATGCCCTCTCGCTATGGCGGCGCTACGCCATTACGCAAAATGCCGAGCGCATGCACGCGAGCATCGTCGGCATCCTTGCCGAAAAGGTCATGTGTCTGGGATTCGACGGTGCGGCACAGCTCTATCGTGAGTGCCATCAGGTGGACTTCGCTTCCATGGGACACACCCCCTGCGCCCTGTTTGTAACCGTGAGCGATATTGACCGCAATCTCGATCCGCTGACCGGCCTCTTTATTTCGCAGGCGTTTATGGGCCTCATTCGTGAGGCCGATAGGCAGCCCGACGGCAGCCTGCCCGTGCCCGTGCGCTTTATGCTCGATGACTTCGCAAATCTGCAGATCCCCCAGATCGACAACGTGCTCTCGATTATCCGAAGCCGCAACATCTGGGCAACGCTGCTGCTGCAGTCGACCAACCAGCTCGATGCGCTCTATGGCGAGGCACGCGCACGCTCCATCATGGGCAACTGCGACACGCATCTGGTGCTGGCGTTCCAGGATCCCGAGAGTGCCCGGGTGTTTTCCGACCGCGCCGACGCGCTGCCCAGCACGCTCATGGCGACGCCGATCGATCGCTCGTGGCTCTTTGTGCGCGGTCGCACTCCCGAACAGGTCGAGCGCTTTAGGCTCGAAGACCATCCACTCTACGGGGAGCTGCCCGAGGCGCAGCGAGGCCATGCGGAGGCCGAGATCTAGGCGCAGGGTTCTCGCGGCGCGCGGCGCCCCGGCGATGTTCCACAAAGGCCGTGCGCCCCGGGACCACGGCAAAGCAAAGGGGCCCGCATCCCAACGGATACGGGCCCCTTTCAGCCATAAGCCAACTCGGCCGTAAAAACTACTTGCGATGCGCGCGATAGAACTCGATAAGCGCTTGAGTCGAAGCGTCCTGCTCGGCCTTGGCGGCGTCGTCGTGGAAGGCAGGGGTAATCTGCTTGGCAAGCTGCTTGCCCAGCTCGACGCCCCACTGGTCGTAGGAGTCGATGCCCCAGACCGTGCCCTCGACAAATACGATGTGCTCGTACAGGGCGATGAGCTCGCCGAGCGCAAACGGGGTCAGCGTGTCGCCGAAGATCGAGGTCGTCGGACGGTTGCCCTCAAAGCAGCGGGCCGGGACGATCTGCTCGGGCGTACCCTCGGCGCGCACCTCATCGGCCGTCTTACCAAAGGCAAGCGCCTTGGTCTGGGCCAGGAAGTTGCCCAGGAACAGCTCGTGCACGTCCTGACCGCTGTCGGTCGCAGGGTTGGCGGTATTGGCGAAAGCGATAAAGTCGGCCGGGACCACCACGGTGCCCTGGTGCAGCAGCTGGTAGAAGGCGTGCTGACCGTTGGTGCCGGGCTCGCCCCAGAAGATCTCACCGGTATCGGAGGTCACAGCGCTGCCGTCCCAGCGGACATGCTTGCCGTTGGACTCCATGGTGAGCTGCTGCAGGTAGGCCGGGAAACGGTGCAGATACTGGCAGTACGGAAGCACGGCGTGGCTCTTGGAACCGAAGAAGTTGACGTACCAGACGTTGAGCAGGCCCATCAGCGCGACGGCATTGTTCTCGAGCGGCGTGTTGCAGAAGTACTCGTCGATGGCGTGGAAGCCCTCGAGGAACTGCTGGAAGCGCTCGGGACCGAGCACGACGATCAGCGACAGGCCCACGGCAGAGTCGACGGAGTAGCGGCCGCCGACCCAATTCCAGAAACCAAAAGCGTTAGCGGGGTCGATGCCGAAGGCCTCGACCTTCTCGAGTGCGGTGGAAACAGCGACGAAGTGCTTGGCCACGGCCTCGGCGTTCTGCTCATCGGAGCCGTCGATGGCGCCCTGAGCCTTGAGCTGCTCGAGCATCCAGGTCTTGGCCTCGCGAGCGTTAGTGAGGGTCTCGAGCGTGGTGAAAGTCTTGGAGACGATAATCACGAGCGTGGTCTCGGGATCCAGGCCCTTGAGCTTCTCGGCCTGGTCGTTGGGGTCGATGTTGGAGATGTAGCGGCAGTCGATACCGGCGTCGGCGTAGGGACGCAGAGCCTCGTAGGCCATGACCGGGCCCAGATCGGAGCCGCCGATGCCGATGGACACCAGGTGCTCGATCTTCTTGCCGGTAACGCCCTTCCACTCACCGGAGCGCACGCGCTCGGCGAAGGCATACATGCGATCGAGGACCTCGTGCACGTCGGCGACGACGTCCTGGCCGTCGACGATGAGCTGGCCTTTCTCGCTTGCCGGACGGCGCAGCGCGGTGTGCAGGACGGCGCGGTCCTCGGTGGTGTTGATGTGCTCGCCGGAGAACATGGCGTCGCGGCGCTCCTCGAGTTTCACCTCGCGGGCAAGATCGCACAGCAGCTTGACGGTCTCGTCGGTCACCAGGTTCTTGGATAGGTCGAAGTGCAGGTCACCGGCGTCAAAGCTCAGCTTGTTCACGCGCTCGGCATCGGCGGCGAACCAGGCCTTGAGGTCGATACCATCGGCCTCAAGCTTCTCCTGATGAGCCTCGAGTGCCTTCCAAGCGGCAGTCGACGTAGCATCGATAGGTGCGGCAACAGTTGCCATAGAGTCCTCCTCAGCATACGGGCGCACGCCTCCATGCGCCCGGACATTCAGATGCCACTATTCTAGCGCAGGTCAAGACTACAATCAGCGAGCGTTGCCAATCGGCCCCCAAACGGCAACCGATTAAAAAGGGACAGGCTTATTTTTGCAGGTCAAACGCTTTACCAACCAAAAATAACCCGTCCTTTTATGGCAAATATTAGGCCGCGGCGCAGACGCTACCGAGCAACTCACGCAAAGGAGACCCGATGCCCTCCAGCAGTTCGGGCGCGATAATGGCAAAAACGGGAACCTCGCCGGCTCCCGTGACGGCAGGCACCTTGCCCTCCGAGACAATACATCCATAAGGGACAAAACCGTCTTCGCCGGCATCGAGCGCCGCCATGCGACGCGCGAGTTCGCGCGCAAAGCCGGCAGTATCGGCATCGCCGATCGCCAGGACAAAGTCCACGCCTTCGTCGGTCGCCAGGGCCACGGCTTCGTCGATCAGCTTGTCTCCCCCGTCACCCTCAACCGAGCCGCAGCGAAAAAGCACGCGCTCGAGCAGAGCTCGATCAAGCGAGCTGAGTGCCGCCGAGACGAGCTCATCACGCGTATGTTTGTCACCGCCTAGCACCACCAGCGCCTTGGTGCCGCCGTAGTGAGCGACCAGTCGTCCACACCAGCGAGCCACGTCTCCATCCGCAACAAGGCGTGTCGGCATACCAAACCCATAATTGACCATCGTTTCCACAACCCTTCCGTGCATGTAGGTGGCACCAATCGCTAGGCTCATGCTACGAAGCGAGGTTTTCCGAGCTGTTTCACACTCTTTAGGGCTGCGTTAAATACCCGATGCAACCGCACGACCATACCTACCAAAACAAACCAGTCCCTTTTTGACAGGTTTTGACGATGTCCGGACGAGCGGGTATTATCGAACAGATATTCGATAAGAACATGTGTTTGATGAAAGGACACGGATGGCGCACGAGCAGCACACCTATATCTGCATCGACCTCAAGACGTTTTATGCCAGCGTCGAGTGCGTCGACCGTGGGCTCGATCCGCTCACCACCAACCTGGTCGTTGCCGACGAATCGCGCGGGCGCACGACCATCTGCCTCGCCATCACACAGGCTATGAAGGACTTAGGGATTCACAACCGCTGCCGCCTATTTGAGATTCCCGATGGCATCGACTACATCACGGCCGTACCGCGCATGCAGCATTACATGGAGGTGTCGGCGAAAATCTACGGTATCTATCTGGAATACGTCAGCCCCCAGGACGTGCACGTCTACTCCATCGATGAGTGCTTTATCGACGTGACGCCCTATCTGGACCTCTATCACACAGATGCGGAAGGGCTCGCCTGCACGCTGCGCGACGAGGTCTTGGCGCGCACCGGCATCACGGCGACGGTCGGCATCGGCCCCAACCTATTCCAGGCCAAGGTGGCGCTCGACGTCACCGCCAAGCACGTACCCAGTCGCATCGGCAAACTCGACGACGAGACCTTTCGCAAGGAGATCTGGCCCCATCGCCCCATCACCGACATCTGGGGCATCGGCCCCGGCGTGGCGGCCCGTCTCGAGAAATACGGCGTCTACGATCTGATGGGCGTCGCGGCACTCGACGAAAACCTGCTTTACGACGAGCTCGGCGTCAACGCCGAATATCTCATCGACCACGCCTTCGGGCGCGAGCCAACGACCATCGCCGATATCCAAGCCTATCGCCCGCAGGCAACCTCAACCACCACAGGACAGGTGCTCTCGAAGGGCTATGCCTACGAGCAAGCCTACACCGTCTTACGCGAGATGGTCGACAACGCCGTGTTGGACTTAGTCGATAAGCACGTGGTCTGCGACAGCATCTCGCTCTTTGTGGGTTATGCGAGCGAGCGTGCCGACATACGCCGCCTCGACGCCAGCGGCACAGCGCAATATGTGGACGGATGTGGGCACCTGCGCTCGAGCACGTTGAGCATCGAACCCACCGCAACCGCCGGCCCCGGGCTCGCGCCCCGTGCTCCCAAGCCCGTCCAGCGCGATGACGAAAGGCGTCGCCTGGTGCGCGAAGCGCAGGCAATCGATGGCATCTTTGTGGGAGAGCATGGCGGCAAACCGCGCGGTGGCTATGCCGCACTCTTTGCGCACTCCAACGCCTCGCGAAAGCTACCCGAGCGCACCAATTCGTTTAAGAAGATCATGGGCTATTTCGATGATCTCTGGGCGCAAACCGTCGACCCTAAACGACCGGTCAAGCGCATCAACCTGGGCTTTGGCAATCTTGTGCCCGAGGAATTTGCCACTATCGATCTGTTTAGCGATGTCGAGGCCGATGAGCGCGAGCGCGACCTGGCACGCGCCGTCCTGGCCGTGAAAGGCAAGTACGGCAAGAACGCGCTCGTCAAGGGATTAAGCTTTACCGCCGGCGCCACCGCGCGCGAACGCAACGACCAAGTTGGAGGACACCGTGCCTAAACCCAAACAACAGCCCGTGCGCCCGCCGACCGCCTTCGAGCGCCTGGCGGACCCCGAGGGCAGACGCCGCGCCGCCGACCCCAACCTCACAGCCAACGGTGCCGTGCGCGCCAACCGCGCCGCACAGTTTATGCCCTTTGCCGCCCTCACGGGATACTACGAACTCGTGCGCAAGCAGGAAATCACCGTCGAGCCAAAACGTGAGCTCACGGAAGAAAAAGCCCTCGTACTTTCTAAAAAGCTCGAGGGTCTCAAACGTGGCGACTTGGTTCGTGTCACCTATTACGATACGTACGGCCATCGCTCCCGCACCGGCATCCTCGACGAGGCGCTCCCCGCCTTCAAGCTCCTCAAGCTCAAAGACATCGCCATCGACTTCGACGACATCCAAGACATCGAACTGCGCGGACGAGCCTAGCCAAGGAAGCGCATCCAGGGCGGCGCTTACAGCGTCATGACGTAGTAGCCCGCGTCTTTCACGGCCGTCTCGAGAACACCACGATCAACCGGCTGTTTAGAGCGCACACGTGCCGTGTGATCCGCATACGTCACCGTTGCCCTCACGCCGTCCAGCGCATTGAGGGCATTGGCCACGTTCTGAGCGCAGCCGTCACAGCTCATGCCGCCGATGAGCAGCTCATCGCTATAGGGATAGTGCGATGCATCGGTATCCACCACAACAACCTTTTTGGCCTTCTTGCCGCTCGCACCATCGCTGCAGCAACTCTTCCCGTGTGTCGAAGCGGCAATGCGACGCAGTCCAAAAAACATGCCGACGGCAATGACGGCCAGCACGATGAGATTCGCAGGGTTGAGCAAGTCGCTCATGCGTTCCCCTTTCAAGTAGCACTATCTAGATACCCCCATGGGGTGTCCCCATCTTAACCCAAAATCATGTCCGTTCGGTCAATTAGTTTCCCTCTTCAAACTTTTTTGTTGACCAAGGCTTACTTTCGTGTATAAGTTTTCCTAGGCTAACAGTTAGATCCGTAAGGAGCGCCGTGACTCGAACCATAGACATCCCAACGTTTCAGGCGGCAGTCGTGCGCAACTGCTCTCCCACGCTCGCGGGCATCAAGCCGGCATCGCTCTTTACCTATCCAGGCACCTACGCCCACGGGGACGGCTCGGTCGCAACCGAAACCATCGCAGAGCGCCGAGCACGCCTGCTCAACGTTATCGCCCAGTGCAATCGCGAGCTTGACCCGTTCGGTATCCACCTGAGTGTTTTGGTCTGGCGGCCCTGCGGAGCGCTCGTGTATATGTACCGAGCCAAAAGCCTCACCACCTATTTCGCAGACCCTCGCGCCCAAACGGCGCTCGCCTCGGAAGGCTACGACACGAGAGACCTTTCGACATGCCTTGTGCATTTGGCATCACGCATCACGCTCGCGAGCAATAACGTCGCGGAATGCGCCTGTAGCCAGACTCGATGCGCACTACCCCAGCAAGCTAGCTGCAGCAACGACTGCACCTGCGAGTTTCCGCACGAAATAGGCTACTTCCTCGGATATCCCTACGACGATGTGCGCGAGTTTATCGTCCAGCGCGGCGAGAACTACAAGGTCTTTGGAGCTTGGAAGGTCTACACGAATGTCGAGCAAGCGCTTGCGATGTTTGACGCCTACCGCGCTTGCACTCAATACCTCACCTTTGTCTATCAGCAGGGCAGCAGCTTGGCGCAACTTGCCCAGGCAACCCGATAGAACATAGAAGCCGCGGCAACCTGCCGCACAACTGAAAGGACTCAACATGAGCAAGATCGCCGTCGTCTATTGGAGCGGCACGGGCAATACCGAGGCCATGGCAAATCTCGTCGCCGAAGGCGCCACGTCCGCGGGTGCCGAGGCAGAGGTCATCTCCTGCGCCGACTTCTCCGCAGACAAGGCCGAAGGCTATGACGCCATCGCCTTCGGCTGCCCCGCCATGGGCTCCGAGGAACTCGAGTACGATGAGTTCCAGCCGATGTGGGACGAGGTCAAGGAGACTCTCGGCGACAAGAGGGTCGTCCTCTTTGGCTCCTATTCGTGGGCCGAGGGCGAGTGGATGGACAACTGGAAGGCCGACGCCGACGAGGCCGGCGTCAACGTCGTGGACTCCACCATCTGCTACGACGCGCCCGACGACGAGGGCGAGACCGCTTGCAAGGCCCTCGGAGCCGAGCTCGCGTAACGAACCCAGGGCCTCCAAGAGAGCCTGCATCAAAGCGCATCCCCATCCCTACAAAAGAGCGGGGCTGGATTCAAGTCCAGCCCCGCTCTTTTGTAACGGCAGTTACATCAACCGGCTACGAGATATTGCCCAAGAACGCCTTGGTGCGCTCGCTCTTAGGATGGTCGAAGACCTCGCTCGGCGTACCCTCTTCCACAATGACGCCTCCGTCCATAAAGACGACGCGGTCGGCGACATCGCGGGCAAAGCCCATCTCGTGCGTCACGACGATCATGGTCATACCGTCGTGCGCCAGGTCACGCATGACGCCCAGGACGTCGCGCACGAGCTCAGGGTCGAGCGCCGAGGTGGCCTCGTCAAAGAGCATGACGTGCGGGTTCATCGACAGGGCGCGGGCGATGGCAACGCGCTGCTGCTGGCCGCCCGAAAGCTGACTCGGCATAAAATCGATGCGCTCGGCAAGACCGACCTTGGTCAGCTCCTCGACGGCGATCTTTTCGGCCTCTTCCTTGCTGCGCTTGAGCACCTTTTGTTGCGCAAGCATGACGTTCTTTTTGACCGACAGGTGCGGGAACAAATTGAACTGCTGGAACACCATACCCAGATGCGTACGCACCTTGTTGAGGTCGACACCCTTGGCGCACACATCCACGCCCTCAACGATAATCGAGCCACTCGTGGGATGCTCCAGACGATTGATGCAGCGAAGCATCGTCGACTTGCCCGAGCCCGAGGGGCCCAAGACCACAACGACCTCACCCTTGTGAACATCCAGATCGATATCGCGCAGGACCACGTTGTCGCCAAAGGCCTTCTGGAGGTTCTTGATACTGACGACGACCTCGTTCGAGTTATTGGTTTCGCTCATGATAGGACCTCCTTACAGACCGGCGATGTGATCGGCAGGCGTCGCGACAACCTGTCCGGCGCTCTTGGCGGGACGCTTCTTCTTGGTCTCGGCCGTGCGCAAAAGCCTCGCCTCAAGACCGCTCACCAAGCGAGCGAGCGGCAGGGTGATGACCAGATAGAACAGGGCGGCAACCACATACGGCGTGATGGAGCCCGTCGTGGCCACGATGGTACGGGCGTTCATGACGATCTCGACCACACCCACGGCCGCAAGCAGCGACGTATCCTTGTAAAGCAAGATAAACTCGCTGGTCAGCGTAGGCAAAACATTGCGGAACGTCTGCGGAATCATAACGTAGAGCAGTGTCTGGAAGGCATTCATGCCCAGAGAGCGAGCAGCCTCGTTTTGACCCTTGGGGATCGATTGAATACCGGCACGGAAGATCTCACACAGATAGGCAGACGAATTCATGGCCATGACGATGACGCCGAGCACATAGTCATCAACCTTGACGCCGGCCAACGGCAGACCGAAGAACGCGATATAGATCTGCAGGAACGCCGGCGTACCGCGAATGATATTCACGTAGATACCGGCAAGGCAGCGCAGGATGCGCGACTTGGAAATGCGCATGAGCGATAGGGCGAAACCGAAGGGAATTGCCAGCGGAAACGCCACAAGCACGATCGAGAGCGACATGAGGAAGCCCTTGAAGACGATCGGCAGGCTCTGGACCAAAATGACCGGGTTCAAGAACAGGCGCAGGAACATATTGGAGTTCCAGGCCTCGACCCACGGCTGCTCCTTAAGATCGGCCAGGAAGTTATCGAAGGCCGTCACGCCCTTGATCTCCACCGACGGAATCTTGGAGATCTTCTTGGTCGACCCGTCAGCGAGCGTATAGGTGCCGCTAAAGACCTCATCGCCGCCCTCGACGGGAAACGTCACACCATAAACCTCGACACGGAAAAAGCCGCCGGCAGACGCCGTCTCGCCAAAGTCGATCTTGAGCGTCTGACCATCAGCCGTGCACGTGGGTTTCATGGGCGTACGATCCATGAGGTCCTCGCCCGAGAGCATCGTCAATCGCGTGTCATCGGTACCAAATGTCGTGCCGTCGACAAACGTCAAAGAAAGACCGCTCAGCTCCTCGTCGGCATCGGCCTGAACTTCCCAGGTAATGCGCGTCTCGGTGCCGCCGACCACATCGCTGCCCGAACCGGTGTTGGGTCGGGCGGTAATCTTTGCGGTCTCAAGCGCCTGGGCGGTCGTGGGCGCATATGCCCCCGCGCACACCAGCGCGAGCGCCACGGCCATGACGCAGACTAGCTTTTGGAGCAAGGCGGGCAGTGGAAAACGCTGCTCCGCGGCCCCTTTGTTCAGTCGAGACAAGGTGGCTCCTATCGTAGAAGTTGCCGGCAAAACGAGACGGAAACGCTCTCCGTCAAGAGAAGCGCAAAGGCCCTCTCCGCAAAACGGAAAGGGCCCGCGCGCAATCAAGTAGTTATTTTACTTGATGTTGTACTTAGCCATGAGGGCGTCGACGGTACCGTCGTCGGTCAGGTCCTTGATGGCCTGGTTGATGTCATCCTTGAGCTTGGTGTTGCCCTGGTTGATGGCAATGGCGTACTCCTCGCCGGTGCTAATCTGCTTGATGGTCTGGCAGGTGTTGAACTGCTCGGCGGTCAGCTGGCTGGCAACGGAGCGGTTGGTGACTACAGCGTCGCCCTTATCGGACTGCAGAGCGCTAAAGCACTCGGTAGCGTCCTTGTAGGGGACAATCTTGGCCTTGGGGAAGTTCTCCTGGGCAAAGGCCTCGGCGGTCGAGCCAGACTGGACGATGATGGTAGCGTCAGCGTTGTTGAGCTTCTCGCTGTAGTTGTCGGCCGTGATGTCGGTGTTATCGACCTTGGTCACAATAGCCTGATCGTCCATGTAGTAGGAATCAGAGAAAGTGACTTCCTTCTCACGCTCGGGCGTGTCGGTGATAGCCGCAATGGAAACGTCATACTTGGCGCCCGAAGCGACACCCGGAACCAGCGTGTCAAAGTCATTGTTGACATACTCGACATCCAGGCCCAGCTTGTCGCCGATGGCCTTGATGAGCTCAAGGTCAAAGCCCTGATAATCGCCGTTGTCATCCTTGTACTCAAACGGAGCGTACTCGGCAGAGGTGCCGACGGTCAGCGTACCATCCTTGACGAGCGCGTACTCCTTGGAGCCGTCGACCTTCTCGACCTTAGCGTCGTCAGAGCTGCTGGAACCGGCATCAGAACCAGAGGTGGCGTTGGACGAGCCGCAGCCCGTCAGTGCGAGGGCGAGCGCCATGGCACCCGTGGCGGCAAATGCGCCAAGCTTCTTGAGCTTCATAATCAGTCTCCTTCCGGTGACCTCGTTTGATTCAGAGGCCTGCAAAAACTGTTGGCTATTATGCACCTGGAATTACGAATCTGCAATGAGAAAACTGATTGAAACAAACCCATAACGTGAATGGAATACTCTACTTTGTGACAGTCATTACTGCTGCAATGACCTTAATAATCTAATTTCAGCTGCATAACCTGCAAGTTCGTTCGGAGTCTCCAAAATAAACGGCAGCGAACACAAACGGCCATTCGATACAATATTCTGCATAACCTGCATACCGCCACCAAATTCCTCGCTGCCAAGGTATCCCTTGCCGATGCACTCGTGACGATCTTTATGGGCGCCACAAGGGTTCTTCGAATCGTTGATGTGTACGGCATGCAAGCGATCGATACCCACCACGCGGTCAAACTCGTCGAGTACGCCGTCCAGATCATGGATGATGTCGTAGCCGGCATCGCTCACATGGCAGGTGTCCAAACAAACGCCCAGCTTATCGGACAGCTCTGGGCACTTGGCGGCAACGCCCTCGATAATGCACGCCAGTTCTTCAAAGCTACGGCCCACCTCGGTGCCCTTGCCTGCCATGGTCTCAAGCAATACCGTCGTCTGCTGTCCCTCAAACATCACCTGGCACAGCGTGTCGACAATCATCTGAATGCCGACGTCTGCCCCCTGTCCCACATGCGCACCGGGATGAAAATTGTAGTAGTTGCCGGGCAGCGCTTCCATGCGCTGCAGATCCTCGGCCATGGCCTCCAGGGCAAACTCGCGCGCCCGCTCCTTAGCGGAGCAGGGGTTATAGGTATACGGGGCATGAGCCACGAGCGGGCCAAAGTCGTTTTGCTCCATAAGCTCGCGCAGGGCCGCCACGTCATCCATGTCAAGGTCTTTTGCCTTGCCACCGCGCGGGTTGCGCGTAAAGAACGCAAAGGTATTGGCGCCAATGGACAACGCCGTCTCCCCCATCGCCCGATAGCCCTTCGTCGTCGAAAGATGGCACCCGATCGTCAGCATCTCCAACTCCCCCTCATCAGTTGCGGTGAAATACGGTCTATTGGTGCCTTATTTTGGCGCAAACAGACCGTATTCCACCGCAAGTTATAAAAGGGGCATCAGAGATGTGGGCCGCCAGGCACCACGGGCGCCGGCGTCATGATCCCCTACGCGTCAGCGCCAAGTCCTAGAGGGCTAGACGGATTGCATCGATGATGTGCGCACAGCGCTGCGTGGCGGCAAGGGGCATGACGGGACTCTCGAGTTTCCCCGCCCAGATGAGCTGGGTCGCATGCTGGATTTCGCCGTAGAAATCATCGATCTCAAACGGGGCATTTATTTCTAGCGTTCGACCGTCGGAATACTTCACATGGGCGAGCTCGGGGCGATGGAGACGCTCGATTTCCAACGAGCCCCGCTCACAGGCAATCGTTAAGCGGCTTTCATATGTTGCTTTGCCGTCGCACGCCATATGAATGGGTATACCGCCGACGCTCATATGGATCTCGTCGGCCCAATCGACGCGGCCGCCCGATACGTCACGCCAGCGAACTTCACGGGACGAAACCTCGCACGCGCCCGCGAGCAAATCCTCAAACCAACCGACCGCATAACAGCCCATGTCATATAGACAGCCGCCCTGCAACGGATCAAGCAGATAGCCCGAAGGAGGCTCGCCGTAATCGAGCTTTTGCACGCTTTCAATCGAGACAATACGGCCAAGCTCACCCGACGCAAGCAAGTCCTTCACGCGAGTGCGCATCGGGCAAAACCGATTCTTCATCGCCTCCATAAACAGCACGCCGCGCTCACGAGAGGTGGAGGCAATCGAGAGAGCCTCTTCCTCACTCAAAACGGCCGGCTTTTCGCACAGCACGGCCTTTCCGGCGCGCAGCGCGCGACAGGCCCAACGCGTATGCATGCCATGCGGAAGAGCCAAGTAGATTGCGTCGACATCGGGGTCGGCAATCAGCGCGTCATAAGCCGCATTGCCGTTATCGTCGACCGAGACATGGCCATGCGCAGCATCGATCGAAAACACTCGGCAAAATTCCTCGACATGTGCAGGAGTGCGGCCGGCCGCAGCCACCAGCCGTGCCCCGTCGACCTTCTTGAGCGACGATGCAAATCGATGAGAAATGTGCCCGGCGCCCAAAATGCCCCAACGAACCTCACGCGAATCATTACGTAAACCTCGGTCACCCACGATAGTCTCCCATTAGTTGCGGCGAAATAGTTCCTGCTGTTGCCCTATTCTGCCGTAAACAGGAACTATTCCATCACAAGATATAAAAGGATCATGAGGAGCGCGTTGTGCGGAAGGCTTTAAGCACAGCCGTTACGGGGCCAGGCTGGAAACGTCGGCGCACGTCATCGAGACGCTCGGGAATATCGATGTGCTGCGGGCAGTGACGTGCGCATTTACCGCACTTGACGCAATTGCTCACCAGCTTGGGCTCGCTCGTGCGCACCGCGCTCGCCGTAAAGTATTGAGACAGCCCCGTAAACCAGCTGTGCGCGTAGCTCGCGTTGTAAGCGGCAAAGCAGCCGGGAATGTTAATACCCTTGGGACATGGCATGCAGTAGCCGCATCCCGTGCAGGGCACACGGTTCGATTTCTCAAACTCCATCAACACGCGCGCAATCGTGTCGAGCTGGTTGGCCGTCATCGAATTCGGCAACGCGAGGTCTGCCAGTGACGAATTCTCGTCCACTTGCGCGGTATCGGTCATACCAGAAAGCAACATGGTCACCTGGGGATGATTCCACACCCACGAGAGCCCCCAAGCGGCAGGCGTATGCAAATGCCGATCGCATGCACCATCGAGAACAGCGCGCGCCCGCGGAGGCAATTTGCCTGCCAAGCGTCCGCCCAAAAGCGGCTCCATCACAAACACCGCGAGACCTCGCTCGGCGGCGGCCATGAGCCCCGCCGTTCCCGCCTGATATCGCTCTCCAGCGTAGTTGTACTGGATCTGGCAAAAGTCCCACACATACGCATCGAGCATCGTGAGGAAGTCCGCCGCACTGCCGTGGTACGAAAAACCGATCTGGCGAATGCGCCCCGAAGCCTTTTGGCGCGCAATCCAGTCCTCGATGCCCAACGCCACCACACGTTCCCACTGGGCGGGCGAGGTAATGTTGTGCATGAGGTAATAGTCGATATGGTCGGTCCGCAGGCGGCGCAATTGCTCATCGAAGAACCGGTCGAAATCCTCCGCACACTTGCACGAAGCATGCGGCAACTTGGTCGCCAGCAACACCCGGTCACGCAGCCCCAATCGTTCAAGCGAAGCGCCCATGCGCGCCTCGTTGCCGGGATAGAGATAGGCCGTGTCCAGGTAGTTAATCCCCTGCTCCACCGCACGGGAGATGATAGCGTCGGCGGTCTTCGCATCGGGGTGTCCCGGCGCACCGGGAAACCTCATGCAGCCCAGACCCAGAGCGGATATTCGGTTACCACTTTTGGGGTCAACACGGTATTGCACGGCCCCTCCCTTCGCCATCAGCGCCCCGGCAAGGCGAAACACAATGGTCACGCAGCCGAAACATCGTGGAATCGCAATCGAGAACGTATCGTAACGCAGCAGAAATCGAGCCGTCACGGCACCGCTTTAACATCAGCAAAAAGCCCGATGAAAGGAGCCGGGCATGACCACGCGCATGTCTTTGCGGTCTGCCCTGCAGCGTAGCGTCCAGGCAAACGTTTCTTTTTTATAACAGCCGCCCCGCGCACCCACCAATCACCCTGGCAGCATACAATCCATCAGGCGCCCCTTACGCGGGCGCCTTTTACATGGGGAGATGATTCACATGCAGATCAACAAGGTCGCTTTTATCGGCAAGGGCGGCGTCGGCCTGCTCTACGGCAGCATGATTGCCAGGGCCCTCGGCAATGACGCCGTCGAATACGTTATGGATGACACCCGTTTTGAGCGTCACGCGGGCGATGCGCTCACTGTCAACGGCAAGCCCTGCGATCTCACGTCCGTCCGCGCCAGCGAGGCGACGCCCGCCGATCTGGTCATCCTGACAGTCAAGACCACCGGTCTCGACCAAGCACTCAAGACTATGGAGCGCGTCGTGGGACCCAACACGCTCATCGCCTCGCTATGCAACGGCATTACGAGCGAGCAAAAGATTGCCGAACGCTTTGGCTGGGAGCATACCGTTCTTGGTATCTGCCAGGGCATGGACGCCGTGTTCCTCAACGGCGCGCTCACCTTTACCAATGCGGGCGAGATCCGCTTTGGCGCGGCGGCCGGCACGGACCCCGCGACCGTCGCCGCTATCGACGAGCTCTATACGCGCTGCGGCATCGCCCATACCGTCGAGAGCGACATTGCGCACCGCATGTGGGCCAAACCCATGCTCAACGACGGCATCAACCAGACCTGCATGGCCTACGGCGGGACCTACGGAAGCGCCACGGAGCCGGGCTCCGAGCAGCGCCGCTGTTTTGTCTCCGCCATGCGCGAGACGCTTGCGGTTGCCAACGCCGAGGACGTTGAGCTGACCGAGGCAGATCTGACGCAAATGGTGCACCTCATCGAGGGAATCGACCCCGCCGGTATGCCCTCGATGGCTCAAGACCGCATCGCAAGGCGCAAAACCGAGGTTGATGAGTTCGCGGGCACCATCTGCCGCCTCGCAGCCAAACACGATATCCAGGCACCGCAAAACGAGTGGCTCTATCGGCGCATCCGCGATATCGAGAAAAGCTGGTAGCGCCGACGCGCCGCATTCAACAGCCTTAACAGCAAAACCGCCGCAAGGGAACCTTTCCCCTGCGGCGGCCTTCATCTTCGTCTATGACCGGCGGCCGATCTCACAACAGTTAGCGTTGCGACCCCGGCACCTCGTCCTCATCGTCGCGGCAAAGAACCACGCCTGCGCTTCCCAGCAGCGTGGCCGCGATCAGCGCGCCGACCACAATAGAGGCAGCCCCACAAGACCCCTGCACACCTGCGACGAGCGCGGCCGTAGGACCAAGGCAACCAAGCGTCAATGCAATGGCGGCAACGGCGATATCTCGAGCGTTCACAAGACCACTTCCTCCACGAGAAAGACCTTATTTCTCATGAACTAGTGTGCCCCGCATCCATACGCCCAGCGTACCGCCACGGTAAGGGCTCTGTTAACTCGAACGCACATAAAGAACGGGCGGCTTTACGTTGCCTAAAAGCTCAGTAAAGACGCCCGCCCATCATGTGCCTATTTTGCTTATGGCAGATTACCAACCGGTGTAGTAGTCGGTGGTTCCGGCAGCGCAGCCGGAGTCATAGACCTTGCAATCACCCTTGGAGCCCGTAAAGGTCGAGCCCTGGGCCATATCGCCCGCGGCAACAACGTAATAGCCGTCGGAATCGCGCCAGAAGCCCTCAGAATCCTGAGTCCATTCGCCCGTGCGATAGTGATGAAGCACATTGCTGCTGTAATAGGTCTCGCGGCGCCCGTTGTAGTTATTGACACCCGCAGAGCGCGTCAGGCCCGATCCGTTCGCGTAGGACGCGGCAGACGCGTAAGGCGGAGTATAACCGGCGTTGTAGTACGAAGCCTGGGCGGCCTCGGCAGCCTCCGCCTCGGCGGCAGCCTCGAGCGCTTCGCACTTGGCATCCTCAAGCGCAGCGCGCAGCTCATCGAGCTCGGTCGACTTGGCGTCGACCTCCCCCATCGTCAACAGGCTACCCGCACCGTCGATGCAACCCTGCAGCACAGCGCGCTCGTCATCGGTGGCATAGTCGCCATACATATTCATGATGATCTGAGCGCGCATCTCCAGGGAATCGCGCTTGGCCTCCATCGAGGCGTTCCACTCCTGCATGGAACCATAACCATCGCCACGATAGTCAACGGGCTGCACCAGCGTCGTCTCGGACGGAGTAGATCCAACCGTATCGGACAGTGTTGCGGCGTGGGCATCAGTTGCACCGGCGCCCGCCAAAAGTGCCACGGTCAGAGCGGCGGAAAGGGCGGTGGTTTTCGGTTTTCGTGAATCAATCCTCATGTAGCTGGAAACCTCCGTAGTGCGTTTTTGCTGCGTTTGAGCTGCGTGTGATTCGATCGCGCTGCATAGTACCCCGAGCAAATCGCGACCTGCGGTTTTACTTAAAAGGCGCACGTCAATTGCGTAAAACTCACATCCTCTCAACAGGAGTTTTCCACAACTCGAATGCATAAAGCGTGTCAAAAACCCTGTTTTTGCACCCTCTCTATGCAAATAAGGCGCCTGTGCAACCATTGTTCGCACAGGCGCCTTGAGCGGGCATTTTATGCAGTTATACCTATCGAGTCGCAAGGGGTCCTTGCACAAGTCGCCTTACTCGTCCAGCGCGGCGAAGGCCTGCTTCAGATCCCAAATGATATCCTCGGCGTTCTCGGTACCGATGGAAAGACGGATCGTGGAGGGCGTGATGTTCTGCTCGGCGAGCTCCTCGGCAGAGAGCTGGGAGTGCGTGGTGGTAGCCGGGTGCACGACGAGCGACTTGACGTCGGCCACGTTGGCGAGCAGCGAGAACACCTGCAGATGATCGATGAACTTCCAAGCTGCCTCCTGGCCACCCTTAATCTCAAAGGTAAAGATCGAGGCACCGCCACGGGGGAAGTACTTCTGATAGAGCTCGTGATCGGGGTGCTCAGGCAGGCTCGGGTGGTTCACCTTGGCGACGTGGCTGTCACCAGCCAGGAACTCAACGACCTTCTTGGTGTTCTCGACATGACGGTCAACGCGCAGCGACAGAGTCTCGGTGCCCTGGAGCAGGACCCAGGCGTTGAACGGACTGATGCAAGCGCCCTCGTCACGCAGCAGGATAGCGCGGACATAGGTTGCAAAGGCGGCGGGACCGGCAGCCTCGGCAAACGAGACACCGTGGTAGGAGGGGTTGGGCTCAGCAATCTGGGCGTACTTTCCGCTCGCCTTCCAATCGAAGTTACCGCCGTCGACGATCACACCGCCCAGCGAGGTGCCGTGGCCGCCGATGAACTTGGTTGCGGAGTGGACGACGATATTGGCACCATGCTCCAGCGGACGGAGCAGATACGGGGTGCCGAAGGTGTTGTCGACGACAACCGGCAGACCGTGCTTCTTGGCGATCTCGGAGATGGCGTCGATGTTGGGGATGTCGGAGTTGGGGTTGCCGAGCGTCTCGAGATAGATGACCGTGGTGTTGTCCTTGATGGCACCCTCGACCTCTTCAAGGTTATGGGCATCGACAAACGTGGTCTCGACGCCAAACTGGGAGAGCGTATGCTCCAGCAGGTTGTAGGAGCCACCGTAGATGGTCTTCTGAGCCACCACGTGGTCACCGGCCTGGGCAAGAGCCTGCAGGGTATAGGTGATGGCAGCAGCACCGGAGGCGACGGCAAGACCTGCCACGCCACCCTCGAGGGCGGCGATACGGTCCTCGAAGACGCCCTGGGTGGAGTTGGTCAGACGGCCGTAGATGTTACCGGCGTCGGCAAGACCAAAGCGGTCGGCGGCGTGCTGGGAGTTGCGGAACACATAGCTCGTGGTCTGGTAGATAGGCACGGCGCGGGAGTCGGATGCAGGATCGGCGCTCTCCTGGCCAACGTGCAGCTGCAGGGTATCGAAACCAAAGGTGTGCTCGGGGTTGTTGATAAACTGGCTCATGATGATCTCCTTGATCGAACAAAAGTAATAAGAGTAAGAGAAGTGAGTCGCTGTCTCCTGATCACGCCGACGGGCGCAAACAGGAGCCCGGCATTCGTCTTGGTAAGCAATTCATATGCGGGCCTCCTTTCGCATCCCGGTTCCGTAGTTGGCTTAATTACCTACCGTCTTTGTGTGTTTTGAATAGTACGAGCATTGTTTTCCTCGGTCAATCACTTTAAAGCGCTAACCTGTTATCGGTTTTATAGATAACACTCGAAAGGACGGGCGCCGATGACCCTCCAACAGCTTCGCTTTTTGATCGCCGTGGCAGAGTCCGGTTCGATCAACGCCGCAGCCCAGCGCCTCTATACGGCACAGTCCAATATCTCCAATGCCGTCAAAAGCCTGGAGCAGGAACTTCATATCGAAATCTTTACGCGCTCCAGCCGCGGTGTTGCACTCACCAACGACGGCACCGAGCTTTTGGGTTATGCACGCCAGGTCGTAGAGCAGGCCGACATGCTCGAGGCCCGCTACGAGGACGGCGGTACCCCGCAAGCCCGCCTCGCCATTTCCGCCCAACACTACGCCTTTTCGGTCGAGGCCTTTGTCAACGTAGTCGAGCGCTGCCGCGACAGCAAGTTCGAGTTCATCATGCGCGAGACCACCACAGCGCAGATTATCGACGACGTGCGCGCGTTTCGCAGCGATATCGGCATCCTCTATCTGGATGACTTTAATACCCGTGTCTTGCAGAAGGCCTTTACCGATGCCCGAGCGAGCTTTCATCCCCTCTTTGATGCAAAAGTCCACGTGTTCGTCAGCGAACGCCACCCGCTCGCACGCCGTTCGCAGCTGTCCCTTGCCGACCTCACGCCCTATACGCGCTACAGCTTTGAGCAAGGCACCTCGAACTCCTTCTATTACGCCGAGGAACCGTTTAGCTATATTCCCTGCAACCGCAATATCCGCGTATCCGACCGCGGGACGCTCACCAACCTGCTTATCACCTCGAACGGCTATGCGCTGTCGACCGGCGTACTCTCCAGCGAAATGCAGTGGGGCATGGCCTCGATCCCCCTGGCAGACGCCCCGACGATGCATGTGGGCTACATCATGCATGACGACCGCAAGCCCTCTCCCCTCTTGCAGCAATACCTCGACGAGCTCAACCGCATCATCCATGCCAACCAACTGTCGGAAGACGGGGTAGAAATCGTAGATTGCTAGCCCCCGGCGGGCATGGCGCTACAATGGTCACTCACGCGAAACGTACCCAACGAAAGGAACCATGTGAAGGTCATCATCTATACCGACGGCTCGGCCCGATCAAATCCGGGACGCGGCGGCTACGGCGCCGTGCTCAAATACACCAACCCCGCCGGCAAGACCTTCACCTCTGAGCTTTCGCGCGGCTACGCCAAGACCACCAACAACCGCATGGAGCTCATGGCCGTTATCGTGGCACTCGAGGCGCTCAACCGCCCCTGCGACGTCGAAGTCCATTCCGATTCGCAGTACGTCGTTAACGCCTTCAACAAGCACTGGATTGACGGATGGAAAAAACGCGGCTGGAAGACCGCCAACAAGCAGCCCGTCAAGAACCGCGATCTGTGGGAGCGCCTACTCACCGCAAAGAGCAAGCACAAGGTTGAGTTCATCTGGGTTAAGGGTCACGCCGGCCATGAGCTCAACGAGCGCTGCGACGAGCTCGCCACCACGGCGGCCGACGGCAGCAACCTCGATATCGACACCGGCTTTAACGAGAGCGACCTGTAACGGCGTTTTCGTACGCTATTTCCTGCCCCTTCGCGCTACACTCATCCTGTAAACCGAACGGCACGAGGGGGATACATGCTGCGTATAGCGACCATCGGCACATCCATGATTACCGACGACTTTATCCAGGTCGTCAACGCCAACGACCAAGCCGCGTTTGTGGGCACGCTCTCGCGCGATGCCAATCGCGGTGCTGCCTTTACCGCCGAGCGCGGTGGCGAGCGAAACTTTACTTCACTCGATGAGCTCGCGGCAGCCGCCGACGTCGACGCCGTCTATATCGGCAGCCCCAACGCACTTCACTACGAGCAGGCCCTTGCCTGCATCGCCGGTGGCAAGCACGTCATCGTCGAGAAGCCCTTCTGCGCCACCGAGGCGCAAGCGCTGGAAGTCTTCCGCGCTGCCGAGGCAGCAGGTGTCGTGGCCCTCGAGGCCATGCGTCCCCTCCACGATCCCGCCTTCCACGCCATCGAGGACGCCCTGGGTGAGATCGCCCCCATCCGCCGCGCCTCATTGCGCTTTGGAAAATATTCCTCGCGCTACAACGAGATTCTCGCGGGACGCGCCACCAATATCTTCGACTGCAATATGGCCTCGGGTTCCCTCATGGATATTGGCGTCTACACCGTCGAGCCCATGGTCGAGATTTTCGGCATGCCCTCCGGCCTTACGAGCATGACCACCCTGCTCGATCCCACCACGCGACAGCTCACGCACGGCCCCATCGACGGCTGCGGTTCCATCCTCGCCAGCTACGGCGGTGGCCGTATCTCCGTCGAGCTCGCGCACTCCAAAATTACGAATGACCTGCTGCCCTCGCAGATCGAAGGCGAGCGTGGCACTATCCAGATTGACCATCTGTCAACGCCCCGCAACGTCCGCATCGACTATCGCGGCGACGTCGTACGCGGCTCGGCGACCGAGGCGCCGCGCGAACAGGGCGACAACGGCCGCGTGCTCGACCTGCCCAAATCGAGCAACACTATGGAATACGAACTCACAGACTTCATCACCGCCATCGGCGGCATCGATAACGTCAAGGAAGAGATTTGGGAGACCCCGGCGGGACGCCACGAGCTTGGCCACTACCGCGATGTCACACTCGTCTCACTACGCATCATGGATGCCGTGCGCCAGCAGGCCGGCATTACCTTCCCGGCCGACGCAGGCAAGCAGGCATAGCGATGGGCCTCTTCGATACGTTCTTCTCCAGCGTCACCGGCGGCAGTCGAGAGCCTCAAAAACCATCAAACGTCGAGCTCGAGCTGCGCCGCAGGCTTACTGTGCTCGCAAGCGACGAGGCCACTCAAGACACTCCCCTGCGCTATTTCCTGCGCTGGGAGGGGCAAGTCCAAGGCGTTGGTTTTCGCTTTACCAACACCAACCTCGCGCAGGCACGCGCACTCACCGGCTGGGTGCGTAACATGGAAGACGGCTCAGTCGAGATGGAGATACAGGGAGCTCCGGCAAATATCCTATCTCATCTCGAGGCGCTTCATGCCTCCTACGAGCGCATGGGAACGCGTTTTCGCCTCATAGACGCTCAGGCCCGAGCCCCACTTGCCAATGAAGACGGTTTCAGTCCTCATTATTAGTATTGTGTGCTAAATACGGTATCATTTACCTACGACCGTTGATAGAAAAGAGGCGAGGCGCATGGCGGTGCAAAGAAGGAATACCAGGCAGCGAAAGCTGGTTCTTGACGCCGTGCGCCAAAGCTATAACCATCCCACCGCCGACGAAATCTACAACGCCGTGCGCGCGCAGGATGACAAAATCAGCCGCGGTACGGTCTACCGCAATCTCAATCTCTTGGCCGACGCCGGCGAGATCCTCTCCATCAAGACGCCGGGCGGCAGCCGCTTCGATCGCACGATCGAGCCGCATGCGCATATCATCTGCACCTCGTGCAGCCGCGTCATCGACGTACCGCTCCCCTTCGATGCCCAGCTCGACGCCAAAGCGTCCGAGCAAATCGGCTGGCACGTCACGTCGCACTACACCATCTTCGAGGGTCTCTGCCCCGACTGCCGGTAGATGTTCGGGACATGCCTTAAAATCCACCTTTCCGCGCTTTGCAGCAAACAGTACATTTCTAGGCATGTCCCGAAAACCTACTCGGCGAGCAGGCGGTGCAGTTCTTCTTCGACCGTGTGCACGTAACGGACGCGATCGTTGATACCGCGCATGGTGGGGTTGCAGCTCTCCATCAGATAGGGATGGCCCACGACGTTGAGCATGTCGCGATCGTTCTCATTGTCGCCAAATGCCATCATCTCATCGGGCGAAATCCCCAGGACACGACCGTAATCGACAAGCGCGGAGCCCTTGCCCGAACCGAAACCGATAAGGTCCGTCCATGCGGTTCCTGACGTCATCACATCGACACGGTCGCCAAAGAGGCGCTCGAAATACTCCCGGGCCGCCGGATAATCCACCTCGGGCGTCTGGAAGCCAATCTTAATGACATCCTCGTCGATGTCCTCGGGACGGTCGACCACCGCCACATCGCAGTGGACCACATAGCGCAAATGGTCGACGAACGCATCGTTGCCGCTCATGGTGTAGATGTGCCCCTCACACGAAAGGGTCATGTCGGTATGGGGATACGCAACCACGGTATTCGCGATAACCATAGCAAGGCTACGCTCCATGGAACGCTTGACGACGGCACGCCCCTCGCTCATCACCAGGGTTCCGTTTTCGCATACATAGGCGAGCTCATCGGCCACCGGGGCAAACAGGTAGCGCAAGCTCGCATATTGACGGCCACTCGCCGGCATAAACACGATACCACGACGATGCAGCTCATCGATAAGCTCAAAGGCCTCGGAACGCAGCTCGCGCTCCCCCGGATGCAGCAACGTGCCGTCCAAATCGCATGCAATCAGTTTGATTCCCTCAAGACCCATATGCTTCCCCCAAAGCCTCATATCAACAGCAAGACGGACCTTGATCGGTCGCCCCTCAAAGCCCGTCTTGCGCATACGCGCGCTTAGCCGCGCGCCTTTTTTACGATGGTAAAGTCGGGAGCCATGCTCACGACGACCTCCGCCGCACTCGACGCAAAGCGCCGGTCCGCATCGAGTTCACGGGTAACCAGCGAGAGCCGAACACCCTCGACACCCCGGAGCATGCGGCCCAAAACAGGCTGCACCGGCGTATACATGCGCACAGTATGCTCGTCCGAGTCGCCCCGGAAGAGCGGCGCATGCATGTTGCCGATCTCCCAGCACGAATGCGCGAGCGCAATCGGGTCCATGCGGTCAACTTCGACCAAATAAACCTCGGCGCTGCGCAAGCGCACGACAACCGCCACGGGCACCATGCCCGAACGGTCAATGGCGAGCACGTCGCCGTCGGCAAGACGACCGCCGTCGGCAGTATCCAGCCGAACATCGACCGTGCGCCCCAGCTCCGTCACGCCCACAAACGCGTATACATCAGCCTGGTCCCAATCGAGCAGCAGATCGTCAACTTCAAAGACGCCGCCCAACTTCCGGCGAAGCAGGAGTTCATAGGACGGATCGTTGAGATTTCCCAAGCATGTCGTCGAAACCAAGCGTTCAGGCATACTCTAACCCTCGACCTCGACGAGCTCGATATCAAAGTTGAGGTCCTTACCGGCCAGCTCGTGGTTGGCGTCGAGCGTCACGGCCTCGGGCGTTACATCGATGACCACGGCGGGGACGGGCATACCGCTCGGCGTGGACAAGAAGAGCTTCATGCCCTTCTCAATCTGCTCGATGTTGGGAACCTGTTCGGCCGGGAAGGTCAGAACCATCTCGGGATTGTGCTCGCCGTAGGCATCGGCAGCAGGAATGTGCACGGTCTTCTTCTCACCCACCTGCATGTCGACAACAGCGGCGTCGAAGCCCTTGATCATCTGGCCGGCGCCGCAGGTGAACTCCAGCGGCTCACCGCGATCGTAGGAGCTATCGAACTGCGTGCCGTCGTCGAGCGTGCCGCGATAATGAGTCTTGACCTTCTTGCCCTGGTTGGACATGGAAACCTCCGTGATAAGGGCGGCGCACAACACGGGCCGCCATGAACATATGGCGCTAACTATACCCTAGTCATACAATTTGAAGACAGTTTGCAAAGAAACGCTGCAACCGGAGGAACCATGGCATATCCCGTATTTGACCTACACTGCGACACCGCCGACCGAATCGGCTGGGCCACGCTCGATCTCGACCTGCGCTTTACCGCCGGCACCGACGGTTATTTCCCCGGCGACGAAACGCATCCGCAAGATTTCGACCTCATCGAGAGTAACGCCTGTGCCATCTCGCTCGCAAAGATCGGCAACACGCCGTGGGCACAGTGCTTCGCCACGTTTGTCCCCGACGAGATTCCCACCGCCCACGCCGCGCGCTTCCAGGCGCAGATCATGGCGCATATGAGCGGCCAGGCAATGCTCAACCACGACCGTATGGTCAACGTGCGCAGCGCCGCAGACATTCGCCCCGCGCTCAAGGACGGCAAGGTCGCTTGCATCCACACCATCGAAAACGCCACGTTCTTTGCCGAGGACCCCGCGCTGATCGAAGTGCTCAAGAGCTTGGGCGTGCTTATGTCGTCACTCAGCTGGAATGCGCAGGGGCCGCTCGCGAGCGGCCACGACACCCACGCCGGCCTCACCGGCGCCGGCATCGAGGCACTTACGCAGATGGAGCACGCCGGCATGGTACTCGACGTCTCCCACCTCAACGATGAGTGCTTTGACGAGGTTGTCGCCCACGCCACGCGTCCCTTCGTCGCCAGCCACTCCAACTCCCGTGCGGTTTGCGGCGTCAAACGCAACCTTACCGACGACCAGTTCCGCACCATTCGCGACATGGGCGGTATCGTCGGCCTCAACTACTGCAGCGAGTTCCTTTCCAACGACGCAACCGACAAGACCGCCGCAGACGTCACCTTCGACCAGCTAGCGGCACATATCGAGCACTGGCTCGACCTGGGCGGCGAGGACGTCATCGCACTCGGCGGCGACTGGGACGGTGCCACGGTGCCCGCTTTCCTCTCCGATGCCAGCAAGATGCCCGAGTTCCAGAACATGCTTTCCAAGCATTTTGGCAAGACCGTGATGCAAAAGCTCTGCAGCGACAACGCGCTTGCCTTCTTTGAGCGTTATTAATTTCACATCCCTTGAGCAGGTCGGCATGCCGAACGGTTGACATGCCGGCCCGTCCCCAATCTGAAGGACCGCTTTTGACGCAGCAGTTTACGATTTCCGTATCCCGACCGCATGGGACGCCCATCCCCGTCGTCGTTACCAAAAAGCGCGTCAAGAACTTCAACCTACGCGTCACATCGAGCGGTGAGGTCCACGCCAGCGCACCGCTCGGCGCCAGTCGCGAGCGCATCGAAGCGTTTGTGAAGCGCAACAGCGCCTGGATTATCAGCCGGCTTGCCCAGCGCGAGCAACGTCAGGCGACGGCACGAGAGCCGCTCAGCCCCTCGTCCATCATTGCGCTTTGGGGCAAGCCCATCACGGTACAGGACGCACTCGATCACAACTTTGCATCACCCGCACCGCGGCCCAAGCAGGCCACCTTCGCAAGTTTTATGGGTACCGACGAATCGAACGAAGGCCCACAGGCCAAGCGGCGCGCAATCCTCGACGGTCTAACGTCCGATGAGCTCCAAGCCCACATCGACCAGCTCTATGCATCCGAGGTCACATCGGCGCTGCGCGATATTGTGCACGCATACGAAATCGCAATGGGTGTCGTCGTTTCCCGCGTTTCCGTGCGCAGCATGAAAACGCGCTGGGGCTCGTGCACGCCCAAAACCGGCGCCATTCGCATCGCACGCGAGCTTGCCGCCTACCCCGTCGAATGCCTCGACATGGTTGTCGCCCACGAACTCGTCCACTTGCTCGAGCCAAGCCACAATCAGCGGTTCCACGCCCTGCTCGACACGTACTGTCCCAACAATAGAGCTCTGTCGCAGCGACTCAAAAAACCGCCCGCCAACGAGCTCTAGCGGCGGCTAGCGCACGCGCTCGATCTCGACGCCGCAGCTTGCCAGGGGAAGACCGACGGGCGCCCAAGGCTTATCGAGCTTAACACGCACGCCAAGCAGCAAGGGGTAACGACGTAGCAGCATCTGGGCCACACCCTCGGCTGCAGCCTCGATGAGCTTAAACGTATGCTCGCGCAGATAGCCATCGACATCGTGGCACACCGAGCCGTAATCAATCGAGGCATCCAGGTTGTCGTGCTCCCCTGCCGCGCGCAGGTCGGCATAGAGCACCAAAGACACGACAAACTTCTGCCCCAGGGTGTTCTCCTCGGGATACACGCCGTGGTTGGCAAAGACCTCGAGACCGTCGATAGTAATGCGGTCGGCATGGCGCAGGTCGTCATAGCTCACATGAGGCACTGCCGTTGCGGCGGAAATCTCGCCCCTGCCACGACGGGCGAGCTCGGCACCCTCGGTCTTGGTTGCATTCTCAGGTAGCTTTTTGTTAGTCATCGCGATCGTCTCCTTCGTTCAGAACCCCGACCGCGCATACCGACTACACGCGAATCGACAGGTTCTTTTTATCATCGCTCCAGTTGCAGGCATTGCGCGCGGGGCATGCAAAGCAGGCGCGCGACGCTTTGTCGGCTGCATAGAGCAGACGCTCAAGCGGCTGGCTGTTCACGCGCAGCTTTCGATGGCCCAGAATGGCCGTCTTAATGGCTGCGGCATCTGCCGGCTCAAACGCCACGTCATCGGGCATGCCGCCGAGAATCGCATCGGCGACGCGTTCGCTTGCAACATCATGGGATATACCCGATTCATACTGTTCATCTTTGCCGATATCGTGAAGAAGCGCCGTGGCATAGATGACCTCGCGGTCAAATTCGAGCTCTTCCTCGAGATTCTTAATCCACATAATGCGCGCGACATCCAGCAGATGGTCGATACCGTGGCGGCAAAAGATGCGCCCCGATTCCAGCTGCGCAATGTTGCCCAGATGCCGCCGGAACAGCCGGTTGGCACAGATGTAATCGATACGAGGCATGACGCCAAAAGGCGCCAGGCCCGAAGCCATAAAGCCGCGACGCGGCGTCCCCTCATCAGTCTTCGATGTAAAGTCGTTGACGACCCTCATGTTAGCGGCCCAGCATCCTAAAGAATCGCTCCTCGAGCGACGGATCGGTCTCAAAGACGCCGCGACGAGCAAGCGTCACGGTCTTGGCACCGGGCTTTTGCACGCCACGCATGGTCATGCACATATGCTCGGCTTCCATCAGTACGATCGCTCCTTGGGGAGCAAGATATTCCATGAGGGCATCGGCAACCTGTGCACACAGCTGCTCCTGCAGCTGCAGACGACGAGCATAGACCTCAACCGTGCGAGCGAGCTTAGAGAGTCCGGCAACGCGACCGTTAGGGATATAGCCGATCGCAGCCTTGCCGTAAAATGGCAGCAGATGGTGCTCGCACAGCGAGTAAAACGTGATATCGCGCTCGATAACCAAATCGTTCGAAGCGACGGCAAAAGTTTTGGACAGGTGCTCTTCGGCGCTCTGGTCCATGCCGCCGGCAATCTCGCCATACATACGGGCGACGCGTGCCGGCGTCTCCAGCAGGCCCTCACGAGTTGGGTCCTCGCCTATACCCTCAAGCAACAGCCTTATGGCGGCCTCGACTTTTTCCTGATCGACCATCTGGGCCTCACTCTTCCGATTTTGCGTTCGCGCTATGGTACCACGCCCTCCGGCATCGGCCACAAGCTACATAGTATGGGTCGAATAGACCGGATCGTCTCGCCACAGCTCCACAGCATCGCAAAGCGCAACGCCCTCGCGCACAGCACGGGCGCGCGTGGCGTTCATATCAATCACGCGCTGATTGCTCGAGCCCCTAAAACGCAATGAGATATCGTACAGATCCTGAACAAACGGGCCATCCACCAACATATCGAGGCAGGCAAGGATACGGTCCGTCGCCTCGGTATGGTGACGACCACCCGGCATAAGCTCCTCGAGCACGTCGCCGGTAAAGCACCAAATGGTCTTGCCCGACCCCGCGGGATAGGCCGCACGCACGCGTTCGATAAAGTCAACAAGCCCCGCCTGATTCTCGGGCTCCATAGGCTCGCCGCCCAGAATCGTCAGGCCATCGATAAAGGGATGGTCGAGGCTCTCGATAATCTTGTCCTCGACGGCACAATCGAACGGCTCACCCGCAGCAAAGTCCCACGCGACAGAGTTAAAGCAGTTCTTGCACCCACGACGGCACCCGCTCACAAACAGAGAAGTACGAACGCCTTCCCCATCAGCAATGTCGAAATACTTAATGTTCGCGTAATTCATAGGTAACTCTCCCGGGAGGCCGGGACATATCATCCCGTCCTCAAACATTCTCGGCCTTCGGCCTGCGAAACTGCGGGCGGGACGATATGTCCCGGCCTCATGCAAAGGGTAACTCAATGAACGAAGCGAACATCGAGTATAGGGTTCGAGGTCCAATAAAAACCTTGTTGCAACTCAACCGCCATCGCAAGCAAAGCGTTGTTGCAAGTCAACTCATTTCCGCTTAGAACTTCGAGGAGTGAGCAGACCGCATGCCGTATCTCAGCTACGTCAACTTGGCTGAGCCGAGAGGGACGCTTGGGCTTTTGCTCGATATGAGTTCCGCACGCAAAGAAGGCCACTCAATGTGGCCTTCGTCTTGCGCAGGACTGTCCGAAATAGCGAGCAAATGCCCAAGCGGCCCTCCCGGCTCAGCCCCGGAGCGGTATTAGAGATGCAGCACGCGGTCGCGGATCTCCTCGGTTCGGCCCTGGTTCCAGAACTGGGTACCGATGTAGCCGCACGTGCGACGGGCAACATTCATCTTCTCCTGATCGCGGTTGCCGCAGTTGGGGCACTCCCACACCAGTTTGCCATCATCCTCGACAATCTTAATCTCGCCATCGTAGCCGCACACCTGGCAGTAGTCGCTCTTAGTGTTGAGCTCGGCGTACATGATGTTGTCGTAGATGTACTGCATCACGCGAATGACAGCTTTAAGGTTGTCCTGCATGTTGGGAACCTCGATGTAGGAAATGGCACCGCCCGGCGAAAGCTGCTGGAACATGCCCTCAAACTTAAGCTTGTCGAAGGCATCGATCTCCTCGGACACGTGGACGTGATAGCTGTTAGTAATGTAGCCCTTGTCCGTCACGCCCGGAATAATGCCAAAACGACGCTGCAGGCACTTGGCGAACTTGTAGGTCGTCGACTCAAGCGGGGTGCCGTACAGCGAGAAGTCGATATCGCTTTCGGCCTTCCACTCCGCACACTTGTCGTTCATGTGCTGCATGACGGCCATGGCAAACGGCGTGCCTTCCTTCTCGGTGTGGCTGTGGCCCGTCATGTACTTGACGCACTCATACAGACCGGCATACCCCAGGCTGATGGTGGAATAGCCGCCCACGAGCAGTTTGTCGATCGTCTCGCCCTTCTTAAGGCGCGCCAGGGCGCCGTACTGCCAAAGGATCGGCGCGGCGTCAGAAAGCGTTCCCATCAGGCGCTCATGACGGCACAGCAGGGCACGATGGCACAGCTCAAGGCGCTCGTCGAAGATCTTCCAGAACTTGTCCATGTCCTGATGCGAGCTCAGCGCGACATCGGGCAGGTTGATGGTCACAACACCCTGGTTAAAGCGGCCATAGTACTTAGGTTTGGTCGGGTCATAGTTCAGCGCGTTGGCGACATTGTTAAAGCCGTTGCCCGAACGGTCGGGCGTCAGGAAGCTGCGGCAACCCATGCAGGTGTAGCAATCGCCATTGCCGGCGGTCTCACCCTTAGACAGCTTGAGCTCACGCATCTTCTTCTCGGAGATGTAGTCGGGCACCATGCGCTTGGCGGTGCACTTGGCAGCCAGCTGGGTCAGGTAGAAGTACGGGGAATTCTCGTGAACGTTATCGTCCTCGAGCACATAGATAAGCTTGGGGAATGCCGGGGTAATCCACACGCCGGCCTCGTTCTTAACGCCCTCGTAGCGCTGGCGAAGCGTCTCCTCCACGATCATGGCAAGGTCGTGCTTCTCCTGAGGCGTACGGGCCTCGTTAAGATACATAAAGACCGTCACGAACGGCGCCTGGCCATTCGTGGTCATAAGGGTCACGACCTGATACTGAATCGTCTGGACGCCGCGACGGATCTCATCACGCAGACGGTCCTCAACGACCTCACGGACCTTCTCGGCAGACGCAGAGACGCCAAGCTCCTCGAGCTCGCGGGCAACCTCGCCACGAATCTTCTGACGGCTCACCTCGACGAACGGGGCAAGATGGGTCAGCGAAATCGACTGGCCACCATACTGGGAGGAAGCAACCTGGGCGATGATCTGCGTCGCGATGTTGCAGGCGGTCGAGAAGCTGTGCGGCTTCTCAATCAGCGTACCCGAGATAACAGTACCGTTCTGGAGCATATCCTCCAGGTTCACCAGGTCGCAGTTATGCATGTGCTGGGCAAAGTAGTCCGAATCATGGAAGTGGATCAGACCCTCATTGTGAGCATCCACAATCTCCTGGGGCAGCAGCACACGCTGGGTCAGGTCCTTGGAGATCTCGCCGGCCATGTAGTCACGCTGAACGGAATTGACGGTCGGGTTCTTGTTGGAGTTCTCCTGCTTGACCTCTTCGTTGTTGCACTCAATCAGCGACAGAATCTTGTCGTCGGTCGTGTTCTTCTGGCGCTTCAGGCTCTGAACATAGCGATAGATGATGTAATGGCGAGCGACCTCGTAGCAGTCGAGACGCATGATCTCGTCCTCGACCAGATCCTGAATCTCCTCGACCGACACGGTGTGGCCCGCGTTCTCGCATGCCTCGGCGACGTTTTGTGCCGCGTAAACCACCTGGCGGTCGGTAAGACGAGAGCTCTCCTCGACCTCCAAGTTTGCGGCGCGGATGGCATTGACGATCTTATCGATGTCAAAGACAACCTCGGTGCCGCTGCGCTTGATGATCTTCATCCTCTTGCCTCTTTCGTATCGTAGCCTCATCGCGCTTCAGAGCCAAACGATACCTGGCAGGGCTTGTCCCTGTCTTGCGGCGCCGTCGCGCAATCTGTGTTCTCGATAAACCATAAGCCTCCATGCGGACATTCCCTGGAGCCGATCAAGCGGCTCAAGGACACGTTCAAAAGAGGCAGTTAAGGTCTTCGTTCTCTGTCCGCCATCTATCATACGACAAAGAGGCATCTATATCCTGTATTCTTTTTTTAGGTCAAACACAACATATAGTGTTTCAGCAGGTCAAAGCAATTAGTCATTTTGCAGACGCATTAAAAATGAGGGGTTCTTGGCAAGTCGGTAAAACGCTACCAACACGGCTACCTGCATGGCAGTTATAAAACCCCCTTAGTCAAGCCGCTGACAAATCCTACCAAAATCAAGTCGCTCACGCCAAAAGAATCCAAAAGATTATGCTTGACCAACATGTTGCGGTCACGATCGGCCAGGACGTATGCAATCTGCCGGCACCTCTACGGGATGCGAAGACCATCGCGTACAGACCTTGGATCAATATTTGGTGGCTTATATTGGCGGCGTGCTTGGTGGCAAAACAAAACAGCCCAGAGGATATAGCCTCTGGGCTGCGAACATTTGGTGGGCGTTAGAAGATTTGAACTTCTGACCTCTTCCGTGTCAGGGAAGCGCTCTCCCCCTGAGCTAAACGCCCAAATGGAGCGGACAACGGGGCTCGAACCCGCGACCCCAACCTTGGCAAGGTTGTGCTCTACCAACTGAGCCATGTCCGCTTACGAGGATTAATCTTACGTGATGCCTGCATCCTATGCAAGAACTTTTTTTGAAAAGTTTTGCGACGCCCTCGCGAACCTCTCGAAGACATCAGCCACCACGGAAGACGCAGGCAAACGCAAACTCGCCGCAAGAGGCCTTTACATCTCACCGAGCATGATCCAGGCAGAGCTGTCCTGCGCGAGCCTACCGTCTACAAGCGGTGATGAGGTGAGCAGGACCCTACCCGCCGGCAGCTCCACGGGTGCTGCGCCGAAGTTCGTCACACACGCCCAGCCGTTGTCGCGGCGATAGGCGATGACGCCGCCCTCAGCGCCCTCGGCACCATCCGCAAAGCCAGTGCGCCCGTCAAGATCGAGCCACGCAAGATCGTTGGCGCACCCGCGCAGCTTGCGCCGCAGCCAGAGGGCGTCGCGATAGAGCGCAAGCATCGATGTCGGGTCCGCTTCTTCCCTATCGGCAGCGTAATCGGAAAACCATGCAGGCTGCGGCAGATGGGGCGCCGCATCGGCGTCCGCCGGTGAAAACCCAAACGATCCGCCCTGCACGGGATCGTCCGCTGCCACCCACGGCAGGGGCACACGACAGCCGTCGCGCCCCTTCTCGCGCTTCGGTCCGTGCGTATTGGTCGCAGTGGGATCTTCGAGTGCAGCCCACGGGATGTCAGCCACCTCAAAAAGGCCGAGCTCCTCACCCTGATACACGTATGCCGAGCCCGGAAGCGCCAACTCAAGCAAAAGGGCCGCCCGTGCGCGGCGCTCGCCGAGTTCACGGTCCTCGTCATAAGACGACCCGTCGCGTAAGAGCCAGTCGAGCGCAATCTGATGGTAGCGCGTCGCCTTGATTTGCGGCAGGGCATAGCGTGTCGCCACGCGCGGCACGTCGTGGTTGGAGAGTACCCAGGTCGAGGCGGAATCGGATTCGATGGCCGCCTTCAAGCCCTTCTCGATTGCAGCGTGCATGTCATCATAGGTCCAAGTGGCCTTGGCAAACTCAAAGTTGAATGTCTGGCCAAGCTCGCTGGGGCGCGCGTAGAGATACTGGCGCTCGGGCAGCACCCACGCCTCGGCAACGGCGCTGCGCGGCGGATTATAGCGGTCGAACACGCGGCGCCACTCGCGATAGATCTCGTGGACCTCGTTGCGATCCCACAGCGGATGAGTGCCGTCGTCAACCATGTCATCGCCCTCGGCGAGATGCCACCGGTCGAGGTCATCGCGGTCGAGATCCTTGGCGAGACCGTGCGCCACATCGATGCGAAAGCCATCGACGCCCCGATCGCTCCAAAACGCCAGGACGTCGCAAAAGAACGCGTGAACCTCGGGGCATGACCAGTCAAAGTCCGGCTGCTCGGGCGTAAACATGTGCAGATACCACTGACCGTCCGCAACACGCGTCCAGGCGGGGCCGCCAAAGTTGGCATTCCAATTGGTGGGAGGCAGCTCACCATGCTCGCCGCGACCATCGCGGAAGATATAACGGGCGCGCTCGGGCGATCCGGGGCCGGCGGCAAGAGCAGCTTTGAACCAGGGGTGTTGGTTGGATGAATGGTTGGGCACGATGTCGACGATGACCTTGATGCCGCGCGCGTGAGCCGCAGCGATCATGTCATCGAAGTCGTCAAGCGAGCCGAGACGTGGGTCGACATCGCAGTAGTCCGCCACATCATAGCCGCCATCGACAAGAGGCGATGGGTAAAACGGGCTCAGCCAGATGGCCTCGATACCCAGCCGCTCAAGATAGTCCATCTGCTGGGTAATGCCCGCGATATCGCCCAGACCCGAACCAGTCGAATCCTTAAACGAGCGCGGGTAGATCTGATAGATCGCGGCATCGGACATCCATGAGCGCGAAGAGGACTTTTCTGTGGCCATGGGATGTGTCTCCCTTGCAACGAGGTTTTGCGAGATACCCACGATGATACGCCCAAAGCTGACATTCGCGGCAAACAACGCCACAGCCACGCCCCAAAACGCTCGCTCCCTCTCGGGTTCGAGCCCAGGCGACGGATACAAAAAGCCCGGCTACCGTAGTAGTCGGGCTGTTACGCTTGGAGCGGACAACGGGGCTCGAACCCGCGACCCCAACCTTGGCAAGGTTGTGCTCTACCAACTGAGCCATGTCCGCATATGTAAAACAAAAACGGGCGCCGGAGCGCCCGGATGTTGCCTGGAGGCGAAGCCCGGATTCGAACCGGGGGTAAAGGCTTTGCAGGCCTCTGCCTTACCACTTGGCCACTTCGCCGAAAAAGGACCGCTAAGAACGGTCCGGAAATGCAATGGAGCGGACAACGGGGCTCGAACCCGCGACCCCAACCTTGGCAAGGTTGTGCTCTACCAACTGAGCCATGTCCGCTTGCGGGTTATTAATTTACGCGAGTTATCCAAAAGACGCAAGTACTTTTTTCAAAAAAGTTGCTCAAAGCAAGTTCACGCAGGGAAATCATGTCAACCCAAGGCGCTAAGCACACGATTCCAGTGCTCCGCTAAACAGCTTCACCATCTGCACGCGCGTGCCGGTGCCGTCTGTGCGACGAGCAACCTCCACGTTATCGACGAGCATACGCATAAGCTTGATACCACGGCCACGTTCCTCAGATGCGACCGGTTCGCTCGCCCCATCGATAGAATAGCCGGCACCCCGATCAAGCACCTCAACCACAACGCGATCGCCATAGGCCTGAACCGTCAGGACGCACCCGATACCGCCCGCATGGTCATAGGCATTACCCAGCGCCTCCCCCGACGCCAACGCGACATCGTAGCGCTCGTCGCGGCGCAACGGAAGCGATTCAAGGAGTTCGGCGATACGATGTCGATAGTATGGAAGATTCTCGATACCCTGTCGGACCTCGACGCTCTTACTCCAGCGAGGCAGCTCCCCCACCGGAATGGCGGGAATAGACTCCCGTGCCGAACCCGCGACATGAAGGATATCGACAAGACGAGCAATCTCCAAAAAGCGAACAACTTCACCTGATGCATTGACGAGCGAAAGCAGACCTTCTCGCCTCATAAGCTCACGAGCACGCGTAAGCAGGAATGCCAAGCCCGTCGAATCGATAAAACTAACAGCCTGACAGTTGATGACAACACGACGCACGCCGCGGCCAATCAAAGCATCCAACCGCCGACGCAGCGCAGGCACCGTGGCGATGTCGATATCGCCTGGTGGCGTCAAAACCGCTATGTCATTCCACTCATTCATACGACCATGGTTCCCCAAAAAAGCCCACTCGATGCATTCGTTTCCCCAACCGTGCGGATTCAGCCCGTTCAGCGCCGTCTATGAACGACCCCGTAAAAACTCAAGGGACACCAATGCAATGTCATCGTCCAGCGCCGATTCGGTAAATCGGTCAAGCTCGCCCAAGACCTTGCCGCAAATGCCCGACACGCCCTCCCCCGAAACAGAAAGCAGAAGATCGCGCAAGCGCTGCTCGCCAAAGAACGCTCCGGTGCGGTCGCGGGCCTCAATCGTTCCATCCGTATACATGAAGAGCATGTCGCCGGGGGCGAACGTAAACACGCCTGTCTCGTACACCATACTCTCAAAGGCACCGATTACACCCGATTGGCATCCAAGTAGCTCGACCTCTCCCCCACGAGCCTCGCCGCCACCCAGTGGCATCGACTCTGGCCTGATGACCATGGTCGGAGGATGGCCCGCCGAACAATACGTTGCGCGTCCGGCTTTCAGGTCAATCTTGGCGATAAAGGCTGTCACGAACGTCTCGACCCTCGAAAAGCCCATGAGCATACTGTTAAGGGAGCGTGCCATGCGGGCCGGTCCAGCGCCCTCCCACGCATATGCCGTCAGAGCCGTCTTGACGAGCGCGGACATCGATGCGGCCTCAATGCCTTTGCCAGACACATCACCCAGAATCATGACGGCGCAGTCGTCGGGAAGACGGATGAGCGTATAGAAATCGCCGCCGACCAACGCCGAGTTCGTGGCCGACAGGTACACCGAATCGGTTGCGATACCCGGAACATCCCCCAGGGAATTTCTCATGCCGATCTGAAGGGTCTGAGCGATATGACGCTCCTCGCGCTTTTGAGATTCACCTTCGTAGATCAGTTCAAAGTCATGCGCCAAGTGCACCAAGTAGTCATATTCAAGGTCATCAATCGGCTCTTGGCTGCCATCACGAAGCAGTAGCGCGCGCGTCGTCGGGCTCTTCGCAACAGAAGCAGGAACAATTGCGTCGTTACTGTGCTTGCCATCACCCTTAGAGCGTGGTCGCCCCGCCTCGATGCCGGAGTCGACGTAGAGACCTTGACAAGGCAGACCATGCGCCCTAAGCCAGCCTCCCATAGGCATCGATTCGTCAACGCGAGTTATACGGACGTGTTTAAGGTCCTCGGCACTCGTACCGCCCAAAACAGATGCCTCAAAGCCATCAGGGCCAGCCCCCAGACGTGCCGCTGGCGCCGTCGTGGAAAAGAAAAGCTTCTCGGGATCGTCCGGCAAAGCAACGCGACTGCCGCCTTCAAAATCTATGACGTAGGAATCCAGACTGGCGTCATACTCAACAGGGCAAAAATGGCAGTTGAGCATATTGCAGATCTCGGACGATACCGCCTGGGTAGCCGCGACGGAATCGTCTAGAAAGGTAAACAACTCATCACGTAAGACATTGAGCGAGCGGCCAAGCTCGGCCGTGCGACGAGAGCGAAGACTCGATGCCATGCCGACCAGTTGGATAGACAAGTAATCGCAAATGACCTCGAGTACATTAACGTCATAGGCGAGCGGTGCCTGGGGGCGTTTCCAACCAACTTCCAGCACGCCAAGGATCTGCGTACCGTAAAAAACGGGAAGACAGATCTCGCTGCGGTACGGAGGCATATCCTGCATGCGCAACAGGTGCTTAGAACGATTGTCCAGGTCCATAAACATACCGGAGGCGGCCTTATCACCCTTAAGGTCCTGTTGAATCGACAAGCGACAGGCACGCGACTCACGAAGAACATACGTCGGAATGCCAGCGCCATACGGCAAAAACTCAGGCAGGTAGCTGTCGTACAGCTCCTTGGAAACACCGCGAAGTTTAAAACCGCCGCTCTCAGAAAAATAGATAGCAGCACCCGAAGCATCGAGCGTTCCTACAAGCTGGTTCAAAACGGTATCAAGTAGGCTGGGCAGCTCATCGGAGCCCACGGTACTCATAATGACCGAGAGCGTGCCAGAGAGGCGCTTGTTAGCCACTCTAAGCTCCGAAAGAGCACGCTTGAGCTGACGGTCGTGCGAATACTGTTCTTCGATGCTATGGAGCGCCACCAGGACACGTGGCGCGCGGCGCCCAAAGATGCGTGGAGGCGTTACGGAGCCCGCACGAACCAAGACGGGGATAAAGGAGCCGTCACTCAGCTTGAGCATCAGTTCGTTCTCGGAGCCATCAGTTTCAAATGGCAGACGATGTTCCGTCGCACGTTCAAAAGCGGACGAGTACAGGACGTCTTTAACATCTCCACCAATGACGTCGGCGCGTTCCTCGCGCATCAAACCAAGTAAGCGATTATTCACATGCAGAATGGTTCCGTCGAGCTCGCAGATGATGACAGCATCGCTCGTGATCTCGACTAGTTGGGCAACGTCTGCCCACTCGTTGCGTTCAAGCGTTTCCATCGTGGACCCCACCGTCTATCGGTAACAAAAAAGCCTCCGAAGAGGCTTCTCAAATGCGATGGTGTCGGAGGCGGGACTTGAACCCGCATGACCAAAAAGCGGTCACTAGCACCTCAAGCTAGCGCGTCTGCCAATTCCGCCACTCCGACATGCTATGTTGTTGATTCACGGTTCGTTTTGTCGGACCCGCGCGTTCAACGAGGAAGATAATAACCTATGATTCGAGAACTGTGCAAGCACTTTTTTCAAAAAAGTTTACGAATTTGTAAATTCGCTGGTAGATCTATATGTTCGGCCCCGAATCGGTGTTGCCTCCCGGCGCGTCCTCGGGCATGAGCGATATTTTGTTGCGCACTTCGTGCTGCAAAATATCGCTCCCCCTGCGGAATGCGCCGGGAGGCAACACCGATTCGGGGCCTGCAAATACATACTTCAGGCACAGTTCTCAAACATGTTCTGGGGGCTGATCTAAATTTGGTGGCTCGACTTTGCCGAGCCCTTATATAAGGAGGCCGGAGCCAAAGCTCCGGCCTCACTCAATTTCTCATCAGATTAAGTAAGCGATCAAGGAATCGCACTCCCCATGCCGAGTTACCGCAGGGCCCGCCCTGAAGTTACTTTTTCAGAACACTCCGCAGGACGCAAGAAACCCCCGCCGCACGAAGTGCGCAGCGGGGGTTTCTTGCATGTCCGAGGACGTTCTGAAAAGTAACTTCAGGGCGGGCCCGGACAATAACAACCGACTACAGGTCGATGTGCGATTCCTTGATCGGGAACGGCTCCGCGAAGTGGCAGGCGCAGCAGTGACCCGGTGCGACTTCCTTAAACTCGGGAAGCTTCTCAGAGCAGATGCCCTGCGCGATCGGGCAGCGAGTGTGAAAACGGCAACCGGTCGGCGGATCCAGCGGTGACGGCGGATCGCCAGCGAGGATGATGCGCTTGCGCGTCTTCTGGATATCAGGATCGGGCACCGGCACAGCAGACAGCAGCGACTGCGTGTACGGATGGTGAGGCTCACTGTAGAGCGTCTTCCAGTCCGAAACCTCGACCATCTTGCCCAGATACATAACGGCAACGCGATCGGAGATATGCTGCACGACAGACAGGTCGTGGGCGATAAACAAATATGCAGTACCGAACTTGTCCTGGAGTTCCTTGAGCAGGTTCAGAACCTGGGCCTGAATGGACACATCCAGAGCGGAAACCGGCTCGTCGCAGATAATCAGCTTGGGCTTCAGAGCGAACGCGCGGGCGATGCCGACACGCTGGCGCTGGCCGCCCGAGAATTCGTGCGGATAACGGTTGATGTGCTCGGGATTCAGACCGACGACGTCCAGCAGCTCGCGGACGCGCTCGATACGCTCCTCCTTGGTACCCACGCCATGAATGGTCATGGGCTCGGAGACGATCTCGCCGATGGTCATACGGGGATTGAGCGAAGCATAGGGATCCTGGAAGATGAACTGCATCTCGCGACGCATGTCCTTGATCTCATGCTTGCTCATCTCGGCAACATCTTTACCCTGGAAGAACACCTTACCGGCGGTCGGCTTGGTCAGGCGCATGATGGTGCGACCCGTCGTGGACTTACCGCAACCAGACTCACCAACCAGACCAAAGGTCTCGCCCGGATAAATCTCGAACGAAATGTCATTTACTGCAGAGACAACACGCTTGGAGAAGCGCTTGGCGAACATGCCGGACTCAGCGGGGAACTCCTTAGAGAGGTGCTCGACCTTCAGCAGCGGAGTACGCTCGTTGGTATCTGCCATTACGCCTCGCCTCCCTTCTTGGAATCCTTGCGCGTACGGGACGTCTCAGGAGCGTTCTTGAGGAACTCGGGGTCACCGGAGTAGTGGCACGCAGAGTAATGACCAGACTCGGTGACAACGCGCTCGGGGCGCTGCTTGCGGCACTTGTCCGTCGCATAGGGACAACGAGGCGAGAACACGCAGCCCTCAGGCAGGTTCATGAGCGAAGGCGGGTTGCCGTGAATCGGCGTAAGCGGCTTCTTCTCTTCGATGGCCTGCTCCGGGATGGAGCGGATAAGACCCCAGGTGTAGGGGTGGCGACTCTCGTAGAAGATTTCCTCAGCAGTACCGAACTCGACGGGACGGCCGGCGTACATAACCATGATCTTATCGGCCATATCGGCAACGACGCCCAGGTCATGGGTAATCATGATGATGGCGTTGCCGTTCTTCTCCTGCATTTCCTGCATGAGCTCGATAATCTGAGCCTGAATGGTAACGTCCAGAGCCGTCGTGGGCTCGTCGGCAATCAGGATATCGGGATCGCAGGCAAGAGCCATAGCGATCATGACACGCTGACGCATACCGCCGGAGAACTGGTGCGGATACTCATTGACGCGTTTCTCGGGCTCGGGGATACCCACGAGGTCCAAAAGCTCGGTAGCGCGCTTGAGCGCCTCCTGCTTGGAGTAGCCACGGTGCAGACGAAGGCCCTCGCCCACCTGCTTGCCGATCTTATAGACCGGGTTCAAGGAGGTCATAGGATCCTGGAAGATCATCGCGATGTCGTTTCCGCGAATGTGCTGCATCTCTTCCTCGGTCATCTCGAGGATAGAACGACCGCGATAGCGAACGTCGCCGCCCTCGATCTTTCCCGGAGGCATCGAGATGAGGCCCATGATGGTCATGGCGGTCACGGACTTACCGGAGCCGGACTCACCGACGACACCCAGGGTCTCGCCGCGATCGAGCGTGTAGGACACACCGTCGACAGCGCGAACGACACCATCCTCGGTATGGAAATACATCTTAAGGTCATCGACCTCGAGCAGATGCTGGCCCTCGGGAACCGGCTGGTCCTTCAGGTCCACATAGTTCTTGTTCTTCTTCATCCTTATGCGTCCTTCATCTTGACGTCGAGGGCGTCGCGCAGACCGTCACCCAGCAGGGTGAAGGCGAGCACCGTCGAGAGAATTGCCAGACCGGGCATGATCATCATCCAGGGAGCAGTCAGAAGATACTGCTGACCGTCCTGAATCATGGAGCCCCACGAAGGCGTAGGCGGAATAACGCCCATGCCGAGGAAGGACAGAGCGGACTCGGTCAGAATGGCGCCACCAATGTTCATGGTCGCGTAGACCACGATGGAGGCGACGGAGTTCGGGAAGATGTGACGCACTACGATACGAGCATCAGATGCACCCATCGCGCGCGCAGCGTCAACATAGTCGTTTTCTTTGACCGTCAAGATTGCAGAGCGGAAGACGCGCGCAATCGAAGGCCAGCCGAGAATACCGATGGCGATAAAGACGTTCTGAAGACCACGGCCGATAACGGCGATCATGGCGACAACGAACAGCACGTACGGGAACGCCAGGAAGATGTCCGCACAGCGCATGATGATCGTATCCCAGATCCCGCCGTAGAAACCGGCCAGAGCACCCATGACCAGACCGATCACCGTGGAGATCGCGGTGGCCATAATGCCGACGGACAGCGAAACGCGTGCACCGTAGATAACGCGGACGAGAATGTCGCGACCAAGGGCGTCGGTGCCAAACGGGTGCTCTGCACACGGAGCCAACAGCGACGTCTCGGCCATGGTGGTCGAGTCGGAAGCCGTCGGCGAACCGAGCCAGGGCTTAGCCCACAGATCTGCGGTCAGGGCAACCAAAACGACGATGATGATCCAGCAGACACCGATAACGGCGAGCTTGTTCTTGCGAAGACGCTTAAAAGCGTCACCCCACAGCGTGCGGGACTTGGCGGGAGCAGATGCGGCCTTGGTGGCGGTAGCCTGCTCCTGAGACTGAGAATCAGTTTCCTGCATGAGACGTACCTCCCTTAGGCCTTATCCGACGGACCGCCAAGGCGGATGCGCGGGTCGAGGAATGCATAGCTAATGTCGACGAGCAGGTTAATCACCATGACGACGACGACGATGAGCGTAACGCCGCCCATAACGATGGGCCAGTCACGCATGCTAATGGCGCGATAGACCTCATAGCCGATACCGGGCCAGTTAAAAACCGTCTCGGTCAGGATGGCGCCCGAAAGCATGCCACCAAAGTCGACACCAATATAGGTAACGACGGGGATGAGTGCATTCTTAAGCGCATGCTTGACGATGATCGCGCGATTGGAGAGACCCTTGGCCTTTGCCGTACGGATGTAATCCTGGTTCATGACGTCAAGCAGCTGCGAGCGCATAATGCGGGCGGCATAAGCGGTCGAAACCGAAGCCAGCGTAATGGTCGGAAGCACATAGTGCATCCAATCCTGATACTGAGAGCTGGAACCGCCGGCACCCGAGATCGGCATGGAGATTGCACCGCCCGTAGCGTCCTTGAGGATGACGCCAAAGAACAGCTGCAGCAACATACCGAGCCAGAAGGCCGGGACCGCAACGAGGATCGACGTGGTGAGCGTTACCAAAATATCCCAGAAGGAATAACGCTTTACCGCCGAAATGATACCCGCACCGATACCCATGATTGCCTCGAGCACGATGGCGCACGCGGCAAGTTTGACCGTATACGGATACTTCTGGGCAAAAATTTCCGTAACCGGCAGCTTGCGCTGATACGAATTGCCCAGATCGCCATGAAGCAGGCCGTTCATGTAATACAAGTAACGGTCCACGAGCGACGTTTGAACGGGGTCGCCGTTCTCGTCAAGGATCGCGTTGCCGTCCTCGTCCGACTGGACCAGGTGATAGCGGACGCGAAGCTGAAGCTCCACCTCGGGGGACAGAGCCTTGTCTCCACCGATCAGCTTGATCGGATCTCCCGGCACGATATTCTGAAGGGCGAACAGAATCAGCGTAACGCCCAAAAATACCGGGATGAACTGAAGCACACGTTTAACGATGTACTTACCCATACCACTCCCCTATCTAGGGATTAACCTAAATGGGATGCCGATCGCCAGACCGGCATCCCAAAATTACCATCAGCCAGTTTACCCCAGGTTAGGGAGAACTGTATGTTTCCCATGAGGTCTACGTAAATACTTGACCCTCACGGAAGCTGCAAACTCTTAGGCGAGCTCAGCGGTACCCAGCTCAGCGTGCTTCTGCGGATCGACATAGAGGTGCTTGATGCGATCGGAGCCGACGATGGTGTGCGTGTAGAACATCACCGGGATGACCGGGCAGTCGGCAGCGACCATAGCGTCGGCCTCCTGCATCTTAGCAACGCGCTCTTCGTCGTCAACCGTGGTGCGAGCCTCGTTGACCTTGGCGTCGAACTCGGGGTTGTTGTAACCGGAGCGGTTGTCGCCACCGAGGGAGTCGGAGTGGAACAGCGGATACAGGAAGTTGTCCATAATCGGGTAGTCGGCAATCCAACCCAGACGACCGAACTGATAGTTAAAGTTCTGGTACTGCTCGAGCAAAGCAGACCACTCAGGGGTATCGGAGACAGCGGTAACGCCAACCTTGGCGAGGTCACCGATGATGGACTCCATGATCTCCTTGTGGCCACCATCCTGGTTGTAGGAAAGGGTCACGTTAATGCCACGATCGCCGTTAGCGCCAGCGGGAGCAACCTTGTCCAGGTACTCGTTAGCCTTGTCGACGTCGTAGGCGCAGAACTCCCATGCGCCCTCCTTGTAGCCATCGATGCCCGGAGGAACAATGCCGTCGGCGGGGGTACGGGTACCCTTGAAGATAGTCTTGCAGATGGCCTCACGGTTGATGGCCAGGGAGATACCCCTGCGCAGGTCGGCGTTGTTAAACGGCTCGGCCGTGTTGTTGCAGGTCAGGTAGTAGGTGGAAGGCTCGGAGCCGAGCAGCATGCGCTCGCCGTCACCCATGGTGTAGCCGTCCTTGGACACGCCGCGATCCTTCTTGGCGGCGTCGATCTGAGCAACGGGAACGTCGCAGACATCGAGGTTACCGGCCTGGAACTCCTTGTAAGCGGTCTCCATGTCCTTGATGACCTGGAAGTGGATGCCATCGATCTTGGCCTTGTCGCCATAGTAATCGTCGAACTTCTTGAGGTTGATCTCCTGACCATCCTCCCACTTGCCGTCCATCATGAACGGGCCGTTACCGACCGGTGCAAGGTAGAAGCTCTTGGCATCGGACTCGGCGCACTCGGGAACCGGGGCCAGAGCCGGGTGAGAGGCGACGAAGGGGAAGTCGGCGTAAGCGGAAGACAGCTTGACGACGAGGGTCTCATCGTCGGGGCAGGTAACACCGCTGAGTTCAGTAGCGTTACCGGCAAGCAGATCGTCATAGCCCTCGACCATGGAAAGGTGATAGGAGACCTCGGAAGGGCCATACTCGGTAGCGATGGCCGACTTGGTGTTGACCAGACGCTCCCAACCGAGCTTGAAGGACTTGGAGGTAACGTCGTCACCGTTGTGGAACTTGGCCTTCTTGATCTTGAAGGTGAACTCGGTGGCGTCGTCGTTGGCCTCGAAGGACTCGCAAGCCAGCGGAACGATCTCGCCCTTCTCGGCGTCATAAGAGGTCAGAGCGTCAAAGAGCTGGTACTCGACCTGAGTGCCCTGGTCCTCCTGGACATTGTAGGGGTCGATGCAGACCGGGTTGTTGATGTAGAAGTTCAGCGTCGAACCGGACTCAGAACCGGAAGCGTCGCCGCCCTTCTTGCCGCATGCGGCAAGAAAAGCCATGGAGCTCGCAGCAAGGGTACCGCCGACAAAGGCGCGACGACCCATAACGGGCTGGTGGAACATAGAATCAGCCATGCCATCCTCCTTATGAGATAGGACAAAGTAAGTTCGGTCGGGCAACGTCAAGACAGCCCAATCGAACCATTCAAACGCGGTCCGCCGTTTTGGCTGGTTATACAAAGCGGACCAACGTATTGCAATACAGTAGCGCATTTTATGCACGATTTGGGGCTAATTCCGGTTAACGGTCGAGATTTTCTTTAGTTGGGCGAAGTATATGAGGATATTTTGACTCTGTTACAAATATGTAAACAAAAAGGGTCCCGCACTTGCGGGACCCTTTTCAAGTATTTATGCGGCTCGTGATTAGTAGCCCACGATGCCCTGCGGGAAGAAGAACATGCACAGCACGACGCACACGGCAAACACGACAGCCATGATGACGGTCAGGCGGTCAAGGTTCTGCTCCATAACGCCCGTGGCAGAGCTGGAGTTATACAGCGAGCTGGCAATCATATCCGAAACGCCGGTACCCTTACCGGAATGCATCAGGACGAGAATCGTCAGCGCCACGGCAGAAACAGCCCAAACGACAAACAGAAGAATCTGGAACGGACCCATAGATAAGCTCCTTAATAGAACAGTTCAAACTCCAGTACTGTACCACAATCCCCCGCTCTCCCCTACCTGCCACTCAAGGACGGGGTGGAAATGGCAGAAATACCAAAAAGGGGGTTGTCCGGTTGTGGACAACCCCCTTACTAGAAAACGGTATTTGTTTTCTCTTAGGCCTCGGTGGCGAGCACGCGGCCCGTCATCTCGGCGGAAGGCTCAATACCAGCCATGGTGAGCATGGTCGGAGCGATATCGGAAAGACGGCCGTCCTCGATACCGGTGAGCTTGGCCTTCTCATCAACGATGATGAACGGCACGCGGTTGGTGGTGTGAGCCGTAAACGGATGCTTGGAACCGTCGGAAGCAACGTCAAACATGTGATCGGCGTTGCCGTGGTCGGCGGTAATCAGTGCAAAGCCGCCCTTGGCGAGAATCGCCGGGACAACCTTGGACAGGGCATCGTCAACAGCCTCAACGGCCTTAACGGCAGCGTCGAAGACACCGGTGTGACCAACCATGTCGCAGTTCGCGAAGTTCACGATGTAGAAATCAGCGCGATCCTCGTTGATGGCGGCGACGAGCTTCTCGGTAACCTCGGGAGCGCTCATCTCGGGCTGCAGATCGTAGGTAGCAACCTTGGGGGAAGCGACGAGCACGCGCTCCTCGCCCTCCTTGGGCTCCTCGATGCCACCGTTGAGGAAGAACGTCACGTGGGCGTACTTCTCGGTCTCGGCAGTGTGCAGCTGCTTCAGGCCATTGGCGGCGATAACGTCGGCCAGGACGTTCTCGGGGAACGTCTTGGGGAAGGCGACCTCGACGTCAAACGTCGGATCATACTCGGTCATCGTCACAAAGTGCGAAAGCTTGATCTGCTCGCGCTCAAAGCCGTCGAACTCCTTGTCCGTGAACACGCGGGTCATCTGACGAGCGCGGTCGGGACGGAAGTTGAAGAAGATGGCCGCGTCGCCCTCGTGAATGCCCTCGTTGTGGGCAGCGAAGGGCTCGACGAACTCGTCGCCGCGCGGGTCCTTCTCGTAGTAGGCCTTGATACCGGCAACGGGGTCGGTATCAGCATCGGACGCGTTGACCATGACGTCGTAGGCGCGCTGGATGCGCTCCCAACGATTATCGCGGTCCATGGCCCAATAACGGCCCGAGACGGTGGCAACGCGAGCGTCGCAACCGGTCTCCTCGGAGATCTTAGCCAGGAAGGCGCAGAACTCACTCATGTAGCCGGCACCGGACTGCGGGTCAACGTCGCGGCCATCCATGAAGGCGTGGACGCGAACGGTCTTGACACCGTGCTCGGCAGCCATCTTGACCAGAGCCTCGACGTGGTTCATGTGGGAGTGAACGCCGCCAGGGCTCATAAGGCCCATGAGGTGGAGAGTCTTGCCGTCAGCCTTGACATCGTCCATGGCCTTGACGAAAACCTCGTTCTTGGCGATGGAGCCGTCCTTGATGGCATTGTTGATGCGCGAAAGCTCCTGGAACACGATGCGACCGGCACCGATGTTGAGGTGACCCACCTCGGAGTTGCCCATCTGGCCGTCGGGAAGGCCCACGTCCTCGCCCGAAGCACCGAGCGTGGTGTGAGGATACTTCTCGTACAGGCCATCAAGGAAGGGCGTCTTGGCAGCGGCGACGGCGTTCTCGCCATCAGCCGGAGCCAGGCCGCAGCCGTCCATGATAATCAGGAGTGCAGGAAGATGACGTTGTGCCATATGTCCTACTCGCCTGCCTTGACGACCATAGAGGCGAAGTCGGCAGCCTTGAGCGAAGCGCCGCCCACGAGGGCGCCGTCAACGTCGGGCTTGGCGACGAGCTCGGCGATGTTACCGGGCTTGGCGGAACCACCGTAGAGAACGCGGATGCCGTTGGCGAGCTCCTCGCCGAACATCTCCTTGAGGGTCTCACGGATAGCGCCGCAGACCTCCTGAGCATCCTCGGCGGTAGCGGTCTTGCCGGTGCCGATGGCCCAGATGGGCTCATAGGCGACGACGACCTGCTTGGGGCAGGTGATCTCAAGACCAGCAAGGCCAGCCTTGACCTGGTTCACGACGTGCTCGACATAGGTGCCGGCCTCGCGGACCTCAAGGGACTCGCCGCAGCAGAAGACGGGAACAAGGCCGGCGGCAACGAGAGCCTTGGCCTTCTTGTTCTGGTCCTCGTCGGTCTCGTGGAAGTAGTCGCGACGCTCGGAGTGACCGATGATGCAGTAGGTGCAGCCAGCGGACTTGAGCATGTCGCAAGAGGACTCACCCGTGAAGGCACCCTTGGCCTCCCAGTACACGTTCTGTGCACCGAGGGCGATGGGGGCAGCCTGAATGCGGTCATGAACCGTGGTGATGTCGATGGTCGGAGGGCAGACGAGCACCTCGACGCCAGCCGGAACCTCGGGCAGAGCCTGAGCCAGCTCGTCGGCGAGCTTGGCGGCCTCGGCGACGTCGTTGTTCATCTTCCAGTTACCAGCGATAAGAAGGGTGCGATTAGGCATCGAGAAGCGCCTCCACTCCGGGCAGGGCCTTACCCTCGACGAGCTCCATGGAAGCGCCACCACCGGTGGAGATCCAGCTCATCTTGTCGGCCAGGTTGAACTTGTTGACAGCTGCGACAGAGTCACCACCGCCGATGATCGAGGTGCAGTCAGCCTCGGCGAGAGCCTCGGCGATAGCCTGGGTGCCGTGAGCAAAGTTGTCAAACTCGAAGACGCCCATGGGGCCGTTCCAGAACACGGTCTTGGCGCCCTTGACAGCCTCGGCATAGAGCTCCTCGGTCTTGGGACCGATGTCCATACCCTCACGATCGTCGGGGATAGCGTCGGAAGCAACAACCTCGGGGACAGCGTCCTCGCCAAAGTGATCGGCAACACGGTTGTCGATGGGGAGTAGGATCTTGACACCCTTCTCCTCGGCCTTCTTGAGCATCTCGCCGGCGCGCTCGACCCAGTCCTCTTCCTTGAGGGACTGACCAACGGTCAGGCCCTGAGCCAGGAAGAAGGTGTAGGCCATGCCGCCACCGATAATCAGGGTGTCAGCGGAGTCGATGAGGTGATCGAGAACACCGATCTTGGAGGAAACCTTGGAACCGCCGACGATGGCGACGAAGGGACGCTCGGGCTCGGCGAAGATGCCGGTCAGCGTGTCGACCTCCTTCTCGAGCAGGAAGCCAGCGACGGCAGGCAGGTAAGCGGCGGGGCCCACGACGGAACCCTGGGCGCGGTGAGCGGTGCCGAAGGCATCGAGAACGAAGACGTCGCCATAGGAAGCGAGCTTCTTGGCGATCTCGGGATCGTTCTTCTTCTCACGCTTGTCAAAACGGACGTTCTCGAGAACGAGGACCTTGCCCGGCTCGACGGCGGCGACAGCCTCAGCAGCCTTCTCGCCGTAGGTGTCGGCGACAAAGGCAACGTCGAGACCAGAGAGCTCAGCGAGTTTCTTGGCGACGGGCTCGAGGGACAACTCGGGCTGGAAGCCGGTGCCCTCGGGACGGCCGAGGTGGCTCATGAGGATGACGCGAGCGTTGTGCTCAACGAGATAGTTGATGGTGGGCAGGGCAGCCTTGATGCGGGTGGTGTCGCCAACGACGCCATCCTTGATAGGCACGTTAAAGTCAACGCGGACGAGAACGCGCTTGCCGTCGACATCGATGTCGCGGACGGTCTTCTTGGTAAAGGCCATGTTTGCTTCTACCTTTCGTACGTGTCTGCCTCCCATTACGGCAGACGATTTCTTATAAAAAGGGCGCGACCCTAGGGTGTAAGCCCTATAAGGCCGCGCCCTTCTTTAGACGCTCAACGAGCTATTCGCTAAAAGCTAAATTAAGCAACGAACTTCTCGAAGTACTTGATGGTGCGGACCATCTGAGAGGTGTAGGAGTTCTCGTTGTCGTACCAAGAGGTGACCTGAACGAGGGTCTGGCCGTTGCCGAGGTCAGAGCACATGGTCTGAGTGGCGTCGAAGATGGAGCCGTGGGTCTCGCCGACGATGTCGCGGGAGACGATCTGGTCCTCGTTGTAGGCGAAGGTCTCGGGGATGGTCTCGGCGTAGGCCTTCATGGCAGCGTTGACCTCGTCGACGGTGACCTTCTTGTCAACGACGGCGTAGAGGTTGGTCAGCGAGCCGGTCGGCGTCGGGACGCGCTGGGCGGCACCGATGAGCTTGCCGTTGAGCTCGGGGAGAACCAGGCCGATGGCCTTGGCAGCGCCCGTGGTGTTCGGGACGATGTTCTCGGAGCAGGCGCGGGAGCGACGGAAGTTGCCCTTGCGCTGCGGGCCGTCGAGCGGCATCTGGTCGCCGGTGAAGGCATGGATGGTGGTCATGATGCCGGACACGATGGGAGCGAAGTCGTTCAGACCCTTGGCCATCGGGGCGAGGCAGTTGGTGGTGCAGGAAGCAGCGGAGATGATGTTGTCCTCAGCGGTCAGCGTCTCATGGTTGACGTTGTACACGATGGTGGGCAGATCGCTGCCGGCCGGAGCGGAGATGACGACCTTCTTGGCGCCAGCGTTGATGTGGGCCTGAGCCTTAGCCTTGCTGGTGTAGAAGCCGGTGCACTCGAGAACGACGTCGACGTCGAGGTCGCCCCAAGGCAGGTTGTTGGCGTCGGCCTCCTTGTAGATCTTGATCTCCTTGCCGTCAACGGTGATGGAATCCTCGCCAGCAACGACCTCGTGATCGCGAGCGTAGTTGCCCTGCGTGGAGTCGTACTTCAGCAGGTAAGCGAGCATATCGGGAGAGGTGAGGTCGTTGATAGCGACGATCTCGGAGCCCTCATGACCGAACATCTGACGGAAAGCCAGACGACCGATGCGACCGAAGCCGTTAATAGCAACCTTTACTGCCATTGTGTCTCCTTTCGTAAGGCCCCCGCGAGCTACAGCGCCCGCCGTTGAGGCCCACAAACTAACCACTCGCCTAATATACCTTTTTTTTGACTTGAATTTCACGAGAATGCTCGAAATTGAAAAGCAAATTTACGTTAAAACGTTTTAAAGACTAAAATAGCAGCTAAATCCGTATATAAGTCGTTACTTCAAACTACCTGTTTGCTTCAATGAGCTTTTCAAGCCGTAAAACACGATGGTAGAGGGCTGACTTCGACAAGGGAGGGTCAGCCATCTCCCCCAAATCACGCAGCGACAGATCAGGATAGCGCTCGCGCAGGTCGCAAAAGACCGCCAAGGCATCCGGAAGCGCATCGCGAAGGCCACGCTGCTCGAGCTCGTCGATAAGCGCAAGCTGATGTTGGGCAGCACCGGCGCTTCTGGTTTGGTTGGCGAGCTCGGCATTCACGCGACGGTTCACATCGTTCTTAACCAACTTGACCGCGCGCGCCTCCTCAATCTCGGCAACGCTGCGCTTGGCACCAATCAGCTTTAATAGATGCTCGATTTCCTCGGCGCTCTTAATGTACACGGCATATGACCCCCGCCGTGCATTAACACGAGCATGGACCCCAATCTGCTCCAACAGATTGCAAAGTCCCTTGGCATATTGCTCGCCCTGCACAGCGATCTCCAAATGAAAATCGCCGCGTGGATCGGCCACGAAGCCGCCCGCGATGAGCGCGCCGCGGATATAGGCAAGTCTACAGCAAGGACGGGCAACGATATGTCGGGGTACGCCGGCGACAAGTCCTCCCCTACGGTCGAGGATACCCAGCAGAACCAAGGCCTTATCCAGGTCTGGCTGATCAGGCAAGGTGATGAGGTAGTTTCGAACCTTATGCAAGACAGATTTGCGGACGGTGAACTCCGTTTTGAGCTTAAGGATACGATGCGTCAGCGTGATCATCGTGCGCGCGACGGCTCCCGTCTCAGTCGCAACGGTCAAACGATACCGCCCAGAGCCGGCAAGGGAGAGCGTACCACTCACGCGCGTGAGGGCGGCGAGCGTCGACAAGTCGCAGTATTCACATTCGGGTTCGCAGCGCGCAAGCTCGTCGCGCACCTCAGCGGTAAACGACATGCAGGCCTATGCCTTCGTGTTGGCGCGCGACAGGTCGCGGTGGGAGATGCTCACATGATACTGAGCGCCTTCCAGGTAACGGGCCGTGGCCTCGGCAATGGCAACGCTGCGATGCTGGCCGCCCGTGCAGCCGATGGCGATAGAAAGCTGCGGCTTACCCTCCGCGATATAGCCTGGCATCACCGTATCGAGCAGCTGTGTCCAAGCCTTCCAAAACTCCTGCGTCTTGGGATGGTCCAGAACAAAATCAGAGACCTTTTTATCGAGACCGGTCATCGTGCGCATCTCGGGATCGTAGAACGGATTGGGCAGGAAGCGGACGTCGATCATAATGTCCGCCTCGACGGGCATGCCGTGCTTAAAGCCAAACGAGAACACGTGGACGTCCATGAGCTGCTGGTCGGACAGCTCGGAAAATGCCATACGTAGCTTGTTGCGCAGCGCAGAGGTACGCAGACGGCTCGTGTCGATAATCATATCGGCTCGGTCGCGCACGCCCTGCAGCTGAAGGCGCTCGCGCTGAATGGCATCGGCCGTAGTCTCCCCCGGCTTGGCAATGGGATGACGGCGGCGATTTTCGCTGTAGCGACGAATCAGCACCTCGTCAGAGGCCTCGAGAAACACGATGTCACAGCTCATCTCGCGCTCCTCGAGTGCGGCAACGGCATCGAGCAGCTCATCGAACAAGCCCTGGCTGCGCAGGTCGCAGGTGACGGCAAGATGCCTGCCCACGCCCGTATTGATGCCGACGAGTTCGGCAAGCTGGGCGATCAGACGCGGAGGCAAGTTGTCGATGCAAAAGTAGCCCATGTCCTCGAACACATGCATGGCCTGCGTTCGGCCCGATCCAGACATTCCGGTGATGATGACGATATCGGGGATGCGCTCCGAGCGCTCCGCCGCATCCATGGCATCTCCCTTTTGCATGTGCGCCTCCTAAAACAAGCGCGGGACCCGGCCAGCGGATCCCGCGCGATCAATTGCCTTTATTGAGTATACCGCCCCGAGCGGATACGAGGCCTGTCTTACGCCTCAAGCGCAGCCTTGAACCAACTTGTAATACTCGTGGGATGCGTGATGGCGGTGCCGACGACAACGGCCCAGGCGCCAGCATCGATCGCGGCGCGAGCCTCCTCGGGCGTGTGCACGCGGCCCTCGCAGATGATGGGAAGACCGGGGAATTCCTCGGTCGCCTGACGCAGGAGCGGCAGATCGGGGCCATCGGCCATGGTGCAGTCGATGGCAGCGACACCGTGAGAAAGCGTGGTAGATACCAGGTCGAAGCCCATATCAACCGCACGGCGAATGTCCTCGATGGTGGCACAATCCGCCATCAGGAGCACACCCTCCTCGTGCAGCGGGCGGAAGGTATCCTCGACCGACTTGCCGTCGGGACGCGGACGATCGGTGGCGTCGATCGCCACGATATCGGCACCCGCAGCAACGCAGGCGCGAGCGTGACGCAGCGTCGGCGTGATGTAAACGCCCTCGTGCCCATCCTTCCACAGGCCGATAACGGGGACCTCACAGCGACCCTTAATGGCGGCAATGTCGGCAAGGCCCTGGCAGCGAATGGCGGCGGCGCCGCCGAGCTCGCAAGCACGAGACATTTGAGCCATGGTCTCGGGCGTACGAAGCGGCTCGCCCATATACGCCTGAACGCTCACGACGAGCTTGCCCTTCAGGGACTGGATCAAAGGATCAACGGTCATGTTCGACTCAACCTTTCTCAAAAACAGCCTTCTGAGACACCGCACCTTGACGTTCAAACCGTCGCTCGCGTACCGAAGTACGCTTCGCTCCTCTTTCACGTCAATCTGCGGCACCTCAGAAGGCGCACTTGGTAGCTATGTTTATTTCAACGACGCAAGAAGGTGTTCGGCGGCACCGATGAGCGGAGCATCGCCCTCAAGAGAACCGATGAGGATCGGCGTGTCCTGAAGCGGATCGAGCGCCTGGCTGGCATAGCCCTCGTGTACCGAATCCTTCCACGTCTGTGAACGCCAATCGGGACCTTGGTGAATCACGCCACCCGAAAGCACGATGACCTCAGGGTCCAGGATGTTAGCGAGCGAGCCCAAGCTGGCACCCAGCGCAAAGCCGGCGTCATGGATGACCTCAGTCGCCTTTGCGTCGCCCGCGCGGCACAGGTCGTTTACATCGCGACCGACCGAAGGACGGCTGGGGTCGACGCGGCCAAAGCGCTCGTCGTACATGCGACCAATGGAAGTGCCCGAAGCAACAGACTCAAGATGGCCAGAACGCCCGCAGGCGCAGGGAATGCCGGCGGCAGCCGAGCACTCGATGTGGCCCATATGACCGGCAGCACCGTGGAAGCCCTGCATCACGCGGCCGTTCTCGACATATGCGCCGCCGATGCCCGTACCGATGCCCAGACACAAGACGGAGAACTTGCCCTTGCCGACGCCCCAGTGGGCCTCGCCCAGAGCATGAGCCTGCACGTCGCCCACCACGGCAACGGGAAGACCAAGGTCCTCGCGCAGACGCGGCCCCAACTGAACGCCAGACCAGCCGGGCATGATCTCGTTGGCGTAGGCGATGGCGCCCGTCTTGGGGTCGACGACACCGGCGGCGCCAATACCGATACCGAGGACCTCGACATCGGGGTTCGCCTCGAGAGCAGCCTTGATGGACGCCTCGATGCGCTGGAAAACTGCCTCGCCGCCTTCTTGGGCCTCGGTGGGAACCTCGGCTTCAAAGACCGGATGGGGCACGCCGCCATCAGCCGGATACTCCATAATGGCAGTCGCAATCTTGGTGCCGCCGATATCGACGGAGCAAACGTACTTGTTCTCCATGTCGCTCTCCTTAGGAGATATAAACAACTACAGGAAATGCGCCGTCAGGCTAGCCGTCACAGCGCGGTAAAGGTTTTCCAGGTGCCCGAGATCGCCGAGAAGCCGTGTGGCCATTGACCTAATGGGTCATGGCCGCACGGTTGAACGGCGAGGTCGGGTGCCTGGGAAAGCTTTAAAGGAGGCCGTTGTCCTGGAGGACCTTCTTAATCGCCTCGACGTTCTCACCGGTCATGGCCTTCACCGGGCGCGGCATGGTCGGGCTGTCGAAGATGCCCATGAGGTTCATAGCGGTCTTGAAGGCGCCGACGCCACCGGCATAGCCCTGGACGCCCGAGGTGACATCCCAGATGTGGGAGATCTCATTGAGACGATCCTGCTCGGCCTTGACGGTAGCCCAGTCACCAGCCTGAGCGGCCTTCCACTGACGCACGTAGCCCTCGGGCTCAACGTTGGCGAGACCCGGGACGGAACCGTCAGCGCCGCCGAGATAGGCGCCGTCGACAACAACCTCGTGACCGGTGAGGATGCTCATCGGATGGCCGTTCTTCTCGTTCTCCTGAACGAGGTAGCGGAACGAGATGTCATCACCCGAGGAATCCTTGACGCCAGCAAGGACGCCCTCGGCGCCGAGCTTGGCAAGGAGCTTCCAGGGGAGCTTGGTGTGAACGCAGACGGGAATGTCATAGGCAAAGATGGGCAGGTCGAGCTCCTCGTGCAGGATGCGGAAGTGCTCCTCGACCTCGGTCATACCCTGCAGGGCATAGAACGGGCAGGTGGCGACGAGGGCATCGGCGCCCAGCTCCTGGGCGACCTTGCCGTGCTCAATCATGCGCTCGGTCTCGGTATCGATGATGCCGACCAGAACAGGCACACGGTGGTCGACGATACGAACGGCCTCGGCGATAATCTGGCGACGGCGCTCATCGGTGGAGAAGACGACCTCGCCCGAAGACCCCAAGAAGAACAGACCATCGACGCCGGCATCGATCATGCGGTTGATGCTGCGCTCAAAGGAGGCAACGTCGAGCTGGTGGTCTTCGGTATCGGGAACAACGACGGGAGGGATAACGCCGGTGAATTTCTGAGTTGCCACAAGAATCTCCTTAGCTGTCTGGCGAGCGGCCCTATGCCGCTCACTCTTGTTGGCAGTGTCCAGGCCGTCTAGGCCAAAGAACACGGATAGAACGTTTGGTTAAAGAAGTCGACGACTTCGTTTTCGAACGCGTTAATACGCTCATGAGCGTATTTGGCATAGATGATATGCCTCCGGTCACACTCAAGACCGTTGAATACGGCAAACTGACCCTTGGGGTCGCTCACGGTATCCATGAGCGACGTGCCCATGAGCACCGATCCGCGCACCCGAGACGACAGAGCCTCGAGGCCACCGGGAATTGGATTGGCAACCGCCGTGCAGGCAAGTCCGCGCTCGTCCAGAGCAGAAACCGCCAGCGCGACACCGCCGCCAAGACCCTCGCCCCATGCAAAAATGCGATCGGGATCCATGCCATCAAGATTGCGCGCGACCTTCGCCAACGCGCAGCCCCAACGGACGCGCTTGACAAAAGCGGGCGAAGCAATCCCCCACTGCAGGTCGTCCGCACCAGCAACATCGTCATCCAGCGCGAGAACGGCATACCCCATGGCGGCAAATCTCGTCATGTGATGCCATCCACGCACGGGTCGATCGATGTCGTGAAACATCAGGCACAGCGGCACGCGCTCAGACACTCGGGCACGACCGACAGGCTCGATCAAACGAGCGTGAATCGCATCGTCACCGAGCTCAAAGGAGACCTCCGAGTAACGGGCGCAGGGGTTAACAAAGTCAATCGCCGTAATGGCCAGGCCTTGAATCTCAAGATTCGAAGCGCATGTCTCTAAATCAGAAACATCTGCTTGGACATCACCGCGCCAGTCCCGATATTCTGCGAGCCTTGACGAAACCGTTCCAGGCATCTCCGCGAGCCCGGGGACGATCAGCTCGTCGATATTGCTCTCGCACTTAGACATGAGCCTCCCCTCCCTCGCAGAAAAACGGAATGATCAGATCGTCAAAGTCCTGAATCTCCTCGTGGCCAAAGCCCTCAAAGAACTCGCGTCGCTTCTCACAGGCCAGATTGTTGTAGACCGCAAACTGCGTCGCCGGCGGACAGACGATATCGGCTGTGCCCGTGCCAAACAGCACGGGGCATTTGACCATGGGCGCAAAGTTCTTGGAATCGAAGTACGCCAGTTTGGCATAGGCCTCCTCAATACGAGTCGAGTCCTCGTCAAACCAACGCGACCAATAACGCAGGCCTTCATAAGCGATATCGTCGGCATCCAGATCCCAAACAAGGCGGAAATCCGACAGGAAGGGATAGAGGATGGCAGCGCGATTGATAAGCTCACTATTAAGCGCGCAGGTCGCAATGCCCAAACCGCCGCCCTGCGATGCGCCGTTCACAAATACGCGGGAAAGATCGATGCCCTCGAGCTCGCGAACAATACGGCACAGAATGCGGATATCCTGGTGCAAGCGGACATAGTAAAGATTGGCCGGGTCGCCGTCGATACCGGCGACGATATGCCCAGCAACCGTCGTGCCTTCAAATCCACCAATATCCTCGGAGGGGCCACCCTGGCCAGGACAATCGAGAGCGATGAGTGCCATGCCCATGCCCGCAAACGACGCCTGCTCGAACCAGCTGCGGCTTGCACCCGGATAGCCGTGGAACTGTAGCACCAGCGGCACGGGCTCGTCCGAAACCGGCTGGAGATACTTGGCATGCAGGCGTGCACCGCACATGCCGGTATACCAGAGGTCGAAAAACCGACAGGTCGCGGAATCCGCAACCGAAGCCGCCTCAATCGCATAGTCGAGCTCGACGGCGTCGGCCTCGGCCATGCGGTCCTTCCAAAAGAGATCGAAATCCGATGGACGGGGCATAGCGCCTCGATATTCACCAAATTGCTGTTGTAGCTCCTGAGCACTTGGCATGGCTCGTGAACCCAACCTTTCGAAATCGCAACGGAGGTGCGCCCGGCAAGGGAACCGGGCGCACGGGAGGGAAAGCGAGGCTACTCGCCGAGCTTGGGATGCAGCAGCGACGGCGCAGCGCCGAGCAGCATCTTGGTGTAGGGGTCCTGAGGGTGCTGGAAGACCTGCTTGGCCTCGCCCTGCTCGACGATCTTGCCGCCATTCATAACGATGATGTCGTCAGAGATATAGCGGACCGTCTGGATGTCATGGCTGATGAACACCATGGCCAGGCCGAGCTCCTTCTTAAGGTCGGTCAGCAGGTTCAGAATCTGCGCGCGGACCGAAACGTCCAGAGCCGAGGTGGGCTCGTCGGCGATGATGGCATCGGGGTTCAGCGACAGGGCGCGCGCAATTGCGACGCGCTGGCGCTGGCCGCCCGAAAGCTGGCCGGGAAGAACCTCGGCGGCGGAGCTGGGCAGACCGGTGAGCTCCAAGAGCTCCTTGACGCGCTTCTCCTGCTCGGCCTCGGTACCCAGGTTGTGGACGCGCATGGGGTCGAGCAGTTGCTCGCGAACGACCATGCGGGGATTGAGCGCCGTGGCCGGGTTCTGGAACACGACCGAGATGACGCGACCCATGTGGCGACGGTCCTCGGCGGTACGTTTGGTAACGTCCTTGCCCTTAAAGTAGACCTTGCCGCTCGTGGGGGCCTGCAGGCCGCACATGACGTTGGCGGTGGTGGACTTTCCGCAACCGGACTCGCCGACGATGCCGATGGTCTGTCCGGGCATGAGCTTAATCGTTACACCCTGGACGGCGTGAACCAGGTTGGGGTGCAGAATCGAGCCGGTACGGGTCCTAAAGGTGACGTGGACGTCATCAAGGAAGATGATCGGCTCGACGCCGTTGACTGCGGTCTCGCTCATCTACATCACCTCCGCGTGAGGGGTCAAACCATTTGCCTTGAGCACCTCGTCGGGGAGCTCGGAATAGAAGTGCTCGGTGCCGGGCACGCGCTTGAAGACCGGACGGGTGTCCAGGCCAATGCGCGGATGGCTCGAGCGGGGTGCGAAGCGATCGCCCTTGGGGAAATCGCGCGGGCTCGGAACGGCGCCGGGCACCTGGTGCAGGCGGCCCGAACCGCTCTCGATGGACAGGACGGAACCCAGAAGGCCGCGGGTGTACTCGTGAATCGGGTTGGTGAGCAGCTCCTTGGTGGGCGCCTGCTCGATAACCTGGCCGGCGTACATAACCGTGATGTTATGAGCGACCTCGGCGACCAGTGCCAGGTCGTGCGAAACGAAGATCATGGCAAAGCCGAGCTTGGCCTGAAGATCGTTAAGCAGCTTGATGACCTGCTTCTGGACGGTAACGTCCAGAGCGGTCGTGGGCTCGTCGCAGATGACCAGTTTGGGGTCGCGGGTAAGGGCCATAGCGATCAGAACGCGCTGACGCTGACCACCGGAAAGCTCATGCGGATAGCTCTCGAGCGTACGCTTGGGGTCGAGGCCCACGAGCTCCAGGAGCTCCTCGGCGCTACGGGTACCGCCGCGCTTGGTGAGCTGCTTCATCTGGGCGGAAATGAGCATGGAGGGGTTGAGCGAGGACAGGGCGTCCTGATAGACCATGGCGATATCGGTACCGCGCAGGCCGAACCACTCCTTCTTGCTCATCTTGAGCAGGTCGCGGCCCTCCCAGAGAACCTCACCGGAAAGATGCTCGTCATCGTCGGTCAGGCCCATGATGGCCAGCGTGGTGATGGACTTACCGCAGCCGGACTCACCGACCAGGCCCATGGTCTGGCCAGGACGGACATCAAAGTTGACATGATCGACGACGTTGATATCACCGTGGTGCTCAAACTGGATGCAGAAATCACGGACCGAAAGGATCGGCTCAACGGACTCATCGGGCACATGGCGGTCGTTACGCTTGAGCTCGACATCGCGCAGGGCGCCAAGACGGGCGGACAGGGACTGAGCCTGCTCCTTGTAAGCGCGAACAGGGTCGGAGACCAGCAGGTCGGCCTCGCGGCGCTTGGAGGAATCGGTCGGATCCAGGGCGGCGGAGGGAGCAGCGGCCATGGCGTCGGTAATGCCCTCGGAGAGGATGTTGAGCGCCAGGCAGGTGATCATGATAGCCAGACCCGGGAACAGCGCCTGCCACCAACGGCCAGCGAGCACGCCACCGCGGGCGTCGGCGAGGATGTTGCCCCAGGTAGCGGTGGGCTCCTGGATACCAGCGCCGATAAAGGTCAGCGAGGCCTCGAAGATGATGGCGTCGGCGACCAGGGTAACGGTGAAGACCATGATCGGGGCGATGCAGTTACGCAGAACATGCTTGATCAAAATCCACGGAGCCTTGGCGCCGGAAACGATGACCGCGCGGACATAGTCCTCGCCGTACTCGGACACGATGTTGGCGCGCACGATACGGGCAATCTGCGGAGTGTACATAAAGCCAATGGCGAAGATGATCGACGGCACGGAATTGCCCAGGATGGAGACGAAGACGGCAGCGAGGGCGATGCCCGGGATGGACATGATGATGTCCAGGATGCGCATGATCGCCTCGGAAACGGACTTGCGCGAAACCGCCGCGAGGGCGCCCACGACCGAGCCGCAGACCAGAGCCATGGCAGTAGCACCGAAGCCGATGATCAGCGAGTAACGGCCACCGTAAAGCATACGCGACAGGATGTCGCGGCCCTTATCGTCGGTACCGAAGATAAATCCATTGCCGGGAGCCTGGCGAGCAGTGAAAATCTCGACCGGGCTATAGGGGGCAAGAAGGGGCGCCAGAATCGCGGTCAGGGCGACCAACACCAGCACGACGGCGGCAATCTTAGAAGACAGCGTCATCTTCTTCCAGCCACCGAGCTTGAGCCCCTTGGAGGCAGCCTTCTCGAGCTGCTCGGTTTGCTTCTCTCGAATCTTTACCATAATCTACACCGTCCTGATGCGCGGGTTGATGAGCAGGTAGAGCATGTCAACCACGATGTTGATGATGATGAAGGCAAGAGCAACGACGATGACGACGCCCTGAACCAGGTTCGCCTCGTTGCCCTGAACGCCCTGCAGAATCGCAGTACCCATGCCGGGGAGGTTGAAGATGACCTCGATGACGACGGCGCCGCCCATAAGGTAACCGATCTTAAGACCGAGGGTGGTGACCGGGGTGATCAGCGCGTTGCGCAAAACGTTGATGCCGACGACGACCTTCTCGGGAACGCCGGCGCCACGGGCCATGCGGACGTAGTCCTTGTCGAGCTCCTCAACCATGGCGGTACGCACGATACGAGTCATCTGGCCCGTCAGCGGGAATGCCAGAGCGATAGCGGGCATGATCATACGTCCCAGATAGCCAGCCGGGTTGGTGGTGAAGTGAGGCAGAGCACCGGATGCCGGGAGCACCTTAAGGTAGGAAGAGAACAGCAGAATCAACAGAACGGCAAGCCAGAACGACGGGGTTGCCAAGCCGGCGATGGAAAAGACGCGGATCACTTGGTCCGGCCATTTATCGCGATACAGTGCCGCGATGACGCCGAGCAAAAACGAGACGACCGCGCCGATGGCAAGACCGATGAAGGTCAGCTGCATCGTGACGGGCAGGGCCGTGGAGATGCGCTTGGCAACGGAGTTGCGAGCAGCACCATAGGTGCCCATGTCACCATGGATCAGATCGCCCATGTAGCGCACGTAGCGCACGGGCCAGGGGTCGTCCAGACCATACTTCTCATGGTACTCGGCAACCGCCTCGGGCGAGGCACCGTCACCCAACGCCGTATAGGCGGGGTCGGTCTTGGAGAACGACATAAGGAAGAACACCAGGACGGTGACGCCCAATGCCATGATCGGCAGCGCCACGAGACGCCTTCCAATCAAACGTAGAAAGTTGTTCACGTTCTCTCCCCTTTCTTTTGTCGGTAGGACCAACTGGTATATGAGTATGGATACTCATTACAAGACCCGAGCGACATCGAGGCCGCCCGGGTCTTTGTTTCAACTATGAGGACGTTGCCTTACGACCGACGCCCCACATATGACTCAAACGAGTCTTAGGCCTTGACGGTCGCGACGCCCCTGAAGGACATGCTCGTCGTGCCGATGCCCTTGAAGCCATCGAGGGCCTCGCCGTTGGGCGCGGTAGACGGATCGTCCCAGGAAGCGGAGACGGTCTTGACGTGGACAACGGGGTACAGAACAGCGTTGTCGGCGATGATGTCGAAGCACTCGTTCCACTTCTTCTGCTGCTCGTCGCCCTCGGCGGCAAGAGCCTCGTCCATGAGACCGTGGAGCTTCTCCCACTCAGCGGACTCCTTCCACGGGCAACGGGTCTGCATCCAGACGTTGTCGCCGTACCACCAGTTGAGCAGCAGGTCGGGGTCAGCGCCGAAGCAGGACGGATCGCCAGGGGCAAGGAGGATATCGTAGGCCTCGCCGCCGTCGATGGCAGCGTAGGTGGCCGGCGAGGTATCGGTCTGGATGGTCACCTCGAAGCCGAGAGCGTCGAGGTCGTTCTTGACCTGGGCGGCCATGCCCTTAATCTGCTCGTTGTCGGTGGTGCGCAGGGTGATGGCACCCGGGGTGATGCCGGACTCCTCGATGAGCTTCTTGGCCTTCTTGGCGTCGGTCTTGTACACCGTGGAAGCCTCATGATAGTTGGTGAAGCTCTTGGGCAGGTAGCAGCTGGCAGCGGTGGCAAGGCCGGCGAAGGTGTTGGTGATCATCTTCTCGGTGTCGAGCGCGTACATGACGGCCTGACGGACCTTGACGTTGTTCCAAGGCTCCTTGGCGACGTTGAACATGATGAAGCGGGTGCCGAAGCCCTGGACGTTGTCGATCTTGCAGCCAGCGCTCTCGAGCTGGTCGACGGCGTCAGCGGTGACGAGCTCCATAACGAGCGTGGAGCCTTCCTGCTGGGCGGTAACGCGAGCGGTGGGGTCGGTCAGGATGCTGTACTGGATCTTCTTATCCTCGGCAGCATACTCACCGTTGTACTCGGGGTTGGGAACCAGGGTGATCTCGGTATCGGAGATAGAGTCGTACATCCAGGGGCCGGAACCGATCGGCTGCTTGGCGCGATCCTCCTCGGACTGAGTAGCCGGGGTAACACGGATGATGGCCAGACGATCCTTGAGCAGGGAGAAGTTGGGGACCTTGGTCTTGACCGTTACAGTGCTGGCATCCTTGGCCTCGATGGACTCGAAGGGCTGGAAGAACGGAGCATAGGTAGCGGAAGCAGCGCAAGCGGTGTAGGAAGCGACGACGTCGTCAGCAGTGACCTCGGTACCATCGGAGAACTTGGCGCCCTTGCGGATGGTGACCTCGAAGGTAGTGTCGTCCACGGACTTGGGATCGTCGGTGGCGAGCTCGTTGAAGGTGCTGTAGTCGTGGTAATCGATGCCGTAGAGACCCTCGACGACGTGCCAGTTAGCACCCAGGCCCACAGCGGAGCCGGTGCTGGCGGGATCGAAGCTGGACGGAGCGTAAGCGGAACCAGCGGTAATCACACCGCCGCCACGGTTGGCGGAATCGGCGGAACCGGAAGCGGAACCCTCGTCGTTGGAGCTGCCACCGCAGCCGGTGAGACCAAGCCCTGCGACAGCAGCGACGCTGCCGGTGAGGCCGAGGAACGAACGCCTGGACATACCCTTGTTGATGATGGCCATGTCTTCTCCTATCAATAGAGAATCTTACCCGGGAGCACCTAGACTTGCCCCCGCGCAACTTGCGGACGATATATACCTTACCTACCGACGAACCCAACTGAGGTGCCGCGCTCGGCGACCGATACATACATACGCTTGAACGGTATTTACTACCGTTCACCGAATTCATTGACAAACGATTCGCCAGACAGTATGTATCGACGAGGTGAGATATCAGTCATCGTCAACCCGCAGGATAGCAGGGTTGTTCACCATGGCTAGTCAAACGTTTTAGCGTTAATAAAACCCGAAATCGACAGGTAATCGCCGCGAAATAAATGATTGAAAATCGGCCAATCATGTATATCAGTTGTTTAGAAGCACGTTTAGTTTTCGGAACGGTTGGCCGATGCCTGGGCGCGTTCGGCATTCCATGCAACAAGTGCCTCGTGGACCGCTTTGGCGACATCGGCCGGAACGCCTCGAACTTCCGCGATCTCTTGCTCGCTCGCCGCGCGCAAACGCTTCATCGAGCCAAAATGGCGCATAAGGGCACGTTTTCTGGTGGGTCCCACGCCTGGAACGTCATCGAGTACCGAAACCGTCATGGCTTTATCGCGCAATTCGCGATGGAACGTGATGGCAAAACGGTGCGATTCATCGCGCACCTGTTTGATTAGATAGAGCGACGCGGACCCGGTCGGAAGCACGACTGGAGTCTCGTCCCAAGGCACGAAAACCTCCTCATCGGCCTTTGCCAAGCCACAAACTGGTATATCGAGCCCAAGAGCCTCAAGTTGCTTGATCGCAGCGGTCAATTGCGGCTTACCGCCATCGACAACGAGCAAATCGGGGCGCGATCCAAAGCGCTCGTCGGCCATGCGCTCGGGAGCATAGCGTCGTCCCAAAACCTCGGACATCGACACGAAGTCGTTTGCCTCGTCCAATTCGGCCTGAATTTTAAAACGACGGTACTGGCTCTTGTCGGCGCGTCCGTTGGTAAACACCACCATCGAGGCGACGGTAAAGGTTCCGTGCAGCGTCGAGATATCGAAGCACTCGATACGCATCGGCGGCGCTGGCAGCGCCAGCGCGCTTTCGAGCTCCAGGAGCGCCTGATTGGTGCGGTCGTCAGCGTACCCCGTTCGCATCATGTAGCGCATGAGGGCATGGCGCGCATTTTTGGATGCCATATCGAGCAAACGGTGCTTTTCGCCACGCTGCGGCCTATGGAGATGGCAGGAACGCTCGCGCTTGCCCGCAAGCCATTCCCCCAGCGCCTCCGCATCCTCAAGCTCGACGGAAAGGTTGACCTCAGCTGGAATATCAGCCGTCTCGTCGTAATAGCGCTTAAGAAAGCCCGACTGGAGCTCTTCCTCGTCAACATCAAGACCCTTGTCGAGAATGAACTCGCAGGTGCGAACTGTTCGGCCCTCGCGAACGACGAAGACGCAAGCGGCGGAGATGGTCTCCTCGCGATAGAACCCGATGACATCGATATCGACACTGGAGGGAAAAACGACTTGCTGACGATCGTCCAGACCCCTGATGACCTCCAAACGACGTTTGACGCGTGCCGCGCGCTCAAAGTCGAGCGCCTCGGCGGCATCCGTCATCTCGGAGGTCAGCTCATCGACGACATCCTTGCGATGGCCCGACAAAAAGCGCTCGACACGCTTGACGTTCTTGGCATAGTCTGCCGGGGAAATCGCGCCGACACACGCACCCGGGCCGCGCCCGACATGGTAGTCAAAGCAGGGACGCCCGTTTTGCGCGCAAATCATATTGACGATGTCTTCCTCGCCCTTGTGGGACTCAACGATACGGCGACAACGACGCCACTCCGCACAGGATGCGGAGCAGATGGGAATAACCTTGCGCAGCGTATCTATCGTCTCACGTGCCGCACGGCTATCGGTATAGGGTCCAAAATAGCGCGTTCCCGGCTTATGACGCTCACGCGTATATTTGATAGCGGGATACAGGTCGCCCTTTGTAATGGCGATAAAGGGGTAGCTCTTGTCATCCTTGAGGTCGACGTTAAAGTACGGATGGTACTGACCAATCAAATTGCGCTCGAGCACCAACGCCTCATGCTCGGTCTCCACCACGATATAGTCAAAGCTCGCCACCAGCTGCATCATCAGCGGAATCTTTTGACGCTCATCCTGCAGTGTCACGTATTGACGCATGCGGGCGCGTAGGTTTTTCGCCTTGCCCACGTAGATGACATCGCCCTTGGCATCCTTCCAAAGGTAGCATCCGGGCTGTGTGGGAACGCGCGAAACCTGCTCGGCAAGCGTTGGAATGTTGTCGTGACCGGCCACGCGCACCTACTTGCGACGAAGCAGCGCCGAGACCTCGGGCATCTTAAGGACGACGGCAAGGCCAAAGGTAACAGCAAGCGAGACGACACCCGCAACGCAAACATAGCCAAGAGTAATCAGAATCGAACCGCCAAGCGCCCCGACAAAGTGCTCAAGCGCCCACATGACGCCGGCGCCTGCGGCAGCACCCAGGCCACCGAGCAAAAGGCCAAAGAAACCGCCATGTAGGATAGATTTGACCTGAAGGCCACGCAGACGACGACGCAGCCACCACAGCGAACAACCGACCAAGATCACGTAGTCGACGACATACGAAAGCGCGATTGCCGGCATGCCGAAGCCCAGCACAACGCCAAATAGCAGAACCGAGCCGGCCTGGCCGATGGCAGAATACAGGCAATAGCGACTATAGGGCTTCATGTCGAGCAAGGCAGAGAAGCTCTTCTGCATCAACACGACCACGCCGTAGAGCGGCAGCGAGAGCGCCAGGTAGACAAGGTACTCGGACACCAGCGTCACGCCGGATTCATCGAACTTGCCAGCACAGTAGATCATGTTGAGCGGACGCGCGAAGACAATCAGGTACAGCGCGAACGGAATCAGGAAGAACAGCATCTGGGCGACGCCACGCGAAATGCCCGTGCGAACGCTGTCGTAATCCTTCTCCTGCGCGTCGTGAGAGAGCTCGGTATAGAGCGCCGTCGAAAGCGAGGCGGCAATCAGCGCGTAGGGCAGCGTGTACCACAGGCGCGCATAGGCGATGACGGAAGGACCAGTCTCGGGCTGGACCACCAGCGCGGCAGCGTTGGTGATAGAAGTCGAGACAAACATGCACACCGTGGCGAGCAGCGTCGGGATACCGAGCGCAATCGTCTGCCGCAGTGCGGGGTCCTTAAAGTCGATATGGATATGGGGGTGCACGCCGTGCTTGCCAAGCGCGGGGATCTGACATGCCATCTGAACAAAGACACCGAGGGTCGTACCGGCCGCAATCAAGATGATGCCGGCACGTTCGCCAAACTGTGCGGACACGGGCGCAAAACCCATAAAGCTCGCAATGACGATCACATTGTTGAGGACCGGAGCAAACGTCGACCAGAAGTAGTCGCGGTGTGCGTTGAGAACGCCCGAGAACACCGAGCCCAAACCATAAAACAGAATCTGGATGGCAAAGAAACGGAACATGAACGCAGCGGTATCCATGCTGCCGCCGTCACCCGAAAGGAACGATTGCGTCCAGATAAAGCCCGGGGCGAACACGGTCCCCAGCAACGAAATGCCACCCAGCACCAAAAGCAGAATGCCGAGCAGGTTGCCCACGTACTCGTTTGAGGCCTCGCGACCCTGCTCACGCCTCACGCCCATGTACACGGGCAAAAACGCCGTCACGAGCATGCCGCCCATCACGAGTTCGTAGAGCATATTGGGCAGGTTGTTGGCGACCTGATAGGAGGACGAGAGTAGCGACATGCCGATAGCGGCCGCCATTGCCCACGTGCGGATAAAACCGGTGACGCGAGACACGATAGTCAGGATGGTCATAAGCCCGGCGGAACGACCAACCGTGGAGTAGTCCGACGAGCCCATGTCGTCAGTGTCATCTCGCGACGAAGAAGCTTCGGATGAGGGTGTCTGAGGCGCAGATTCTTTTGCAAAATGAGCTCCGCGCTTCAATTCTTCCTGCGGCATCGCTCAGTCCTCTCTCGTAATCGCGGCAACCGTCGCCCCGCAAAATGCAATTAAATCATCGGGTGCAAGCTCGAGCTGATAACCACGCTTGCCTCCCGAAATAAAAATGGTATCCCAAAGGACACATGTCTCATCAATGAGCGTCCGGTAGCGTTTTTTCATACCGACCGGGCTGCAGCCGCCGCGAACGTAGCCAGTCGCCGCAAGCAAATCCTTCACATGCATCATGGCCAAGGACTTCTCCCCCGCGGCACGCGCGGCGGACTTTAGATCGAGCTCGTCGGCAACAGGGATGCAGCACACGACATAGTCGTTGGACGGTGTCACACAGACCAAAGTCTTAAATCCTTGACCGGGCTCCTCGCCAAGCTGCTCCGAAATCGCGACCCCCAGGCCCACCGACTCATCGCCATCGTCTTCGTACGTATGTAGAACATAGGAAATGCCGGCGCTTTCCAGCTCGCGCATCGCATTGGTTTTTGGCGTCTTTACAGCCTTTGCCATGACATATCCTTTCCCTCGCATTCGGACGCAAGGATTAAGTATATGTCCAATTCGGCTGCATACGTCACTTCGGCACAGCAAGCGCCATCGAATCACAAGGAGTCGATGGCGCCCATAAACTGAATCGCCTATTTATTGAGCATCAAGTTGAGCCTGGCGCTCCCGGTCACGCCTGAGCAACGGCGCCAAAAACTTGCCCGTATAACTCTGCGGACAGTCCGCAACCTGCTCCGGTGTACCCGAAACCACGACGGTTCCGCCGCCGTTACCGCCCTCGGGACCCATATCGATCAGGCGGTCGGCAACCTTGATGACATCAAGGTTGTGTTCAATCACCAGCACCGTGTTGCCCGCATCGACCAAGCGCTGCAGTACATCGAGCAGCTGGCGGACGTCCTCAAAATGAAGGCCGGTCGTCGGCTCGTCCAAAATATAGAACGTCTTGCCCGTCTGGCGTCGATGAAGCTCCTTGGCGAGCTTTACACGCTGCGCCTCGCCGCCCGAAAGCGTCGTGGCGGGCTGGCCCAGGCTCACGTAGCCCAAGCCTACATCGTACAGCGTCTGGAGCTTGCGCTTAATCTGCGGGATATTCCCAAAGAAGGCCAGCGCCTCGGTAACGCTCATGTCGAGCACGTCCGAGATGGTCTTGCCACGATAGGTGACCTCGAGTGTCTCGCGGTTGTAGCGTTTACCGCCGCAAACTTCGCAGGGAACGTAGATATCGGGAAGGAAGTGCATCTCGATCTTGATCTGTCCGTCGCCCTTGCACGCCTCACAGCGCCCGCCACTCACATTAAAGGAGAAACGACCTGGCGAGTAGCCGCGCGCCTTCGACTCCGGCGTACTCGCAAACAGTGCGCGAAGATCATCCCACAGGCCGATATAGGTAGCAGGGTTGGAACGCGGCGTGCGGCCAATCGGCGACTGGTCGATATCGATAACCTTATCGATACACTCGATGCCCTCGATTTTCTTATACGGACCCACAGGGCGCGTCGAGCGGTGAATGGCATTCGTAAGGGCAGGCGCAATGGTGTCGGTAACTAGGGAGCTCTTGCCCGATCCCGACACGCCGGTAACAACCGTAAGCGTACCAAACTCGATCTTGGCAGTAACGTTTTTGAGGTTGTTGGCTCGAGCGCCCGTAATTTTAAGGCAGCCGCGACCGGGTTTGCGCCGTTCATCAGGCACCCGGATCATTCGTTTGCCGGTCAGATAAGCGCCCGTCATCGACTCAGGACACGCCATGATATCGGCAGGCGTTCCCGCCGCGACTACGTGTCCGCCGTTGACGCCGGCGCCGGGCCCCATGTCGATCACGTAGTCGGCGGCACGGATTGTATCCTCGTCGTGTTCGACGACGATAACGGTATTGCCGATATCGCGCAGGCGCTCGAGCGTCTTGATCAGGCGCTCGTTGTCACGCTGATGAAGACCGATCGAGGGCTCATCCAGAATATAGAGCACGCCCATGAGACCCGCGCCGATCTGCGTTGCCAGTCGAATACGCTGTGCCTCGCCACCGGAAAGCGTCGCCGAAGCACGATCGAGCGTCAGATAGTCGAGTCCAACATCGACCAGAAAACGCAAGCGCTCCAGGATTTCCTTGACGATACGGCCGCCGATAAACCGTTGACGCTCGGTAAGTTCCAAGCCCTCAAAAAACTCGAGCGACTCACGGCACGACAGGCAACAAACCTCGTAAATGGACTTGCCGCCCACGGTGACGGCGAGCATCTCAGGGCGCAAACGAGCGCCGTGGCAGCTCGAGCACGGTTCCTCGCGAATGTACTTCTCCAGGCGCGCCTTGGTGTTCTCGTTCGTCGTCTCGGCATAGCGTTCGTACAGGATGTTGCGAACGCCCGAAAACTTTGTATCCCACTGGCTACGACGTCCGTCGAGCTTTTGGTAGTCGACCGAGATCTTCGTATCGCCCAGGCCATCCAAGAATGCACGACGCACGCGAGGGGGCAAGTCCTCCCACGGCGTATCGGCGCTCACCTTAAAGTGTTTGCAGACCGCAGCAAAAATCTGCGGATAGTAGTTCGAATTGCCAAACAGGCTACCAAAGACTCCGTCGGCAATGGACTTCGAGGGGTCCTCAATCAGCGCCTCGGCATCAACGGTTTTCTTAAAGCCCAGGCCGTCGCACTCAGGACATGCGCCATAGGGAGCGTTGAACGAAAAATCACGCGGCTGAAGATCGTCAATGGAGTGTCCATGCTCCGGGCACGCCAAGGCCAACGAATACTCCAGCAGTTCGCCCTCGGTCCCCTCGGGAGCATCGCGATCGGGCAGCATGTACACGTTTACATTGCCGTGCGCCAAGGCAGTCGCCTGTTCAACAGACTCGGCGATGCGGCCCAGAGAGTTTTCCCGAATCACGATGCGGTCGACCACGACCTCGATATCGTGCTTGAACTTCTTGTCCAGATCGATCGGATCGTCGAGCGAGCGCACTTCACCGTCGACACGCACGCGGCTAAAGCCCTCGGCGCGAAGGTCCTCAAACAGTTTGGTGTACTCGCCTTTTCGCCCGCGCACCACCGGTGCCAGCACAAACGCGCGGCGGCCCTCCCCCGCCGCCAAGACCTTGTCGGCAACCTGGTCGGTCGTCTGACGCTCAATGACGCGGCCGCATTCGGGGCAGTGCGGGGTGCCCACACGGGCGAACAGCAGGCGCAGATAGTCATAAATCTCGGTTACGGTGCCAACCGTCGAGCGAGGGTTTTTAGACGTCGTCTTTTGGTCAATCGACACCGCCGGCGAAAGGCCGTCGATTGAATCCAAGTCGGGTTTGTCCATCTGGCCCAAGAACTGGCGCGCATAGCTCGAAAGGCTCTCAACGTATCGACGCTGGCCCTCGGCATAGATAGTGTCAAATGCCAGCGAACTCTTGCCCGAGCCAGAAAGACCGGTAATGACCACGAGTTGGTCACGCGGAATGGAAACATCGATATCACGGAGGTTGTGCTCACGAGCGCCGCGAATAACGATAGAAGAATCAGACATGGAAGCTCCTTGCCTCCTATTGCATCGAATCATACTGTCGATGAGTTTAGCGCACTCGACGCGCACAGATGTTCGTAATACAAGATTCGCAGACCTTTAGCTTTGCGTATCGGGCGCTTTGTTTCTCGAAATGCCGTGGAAAGGTTACAGTAATCTAATACTGAACTTAATTTGCCGTAACAGAGGAACGTCCATGACCGAAGATATCCCCCTTGAAATCACTTCGAGTGACATGGCCAATCTGCCCATATTCATCGCCATCCTTATCGTGGCCACCGTCGTCGTGCGCGTGTATTTTTCAATCAAACACAATGAAAAGCCACCCATTGCCCGCGTCTTTTGGTGCGCGACGCTCCTCATCCCGCTCGGCATGGTAGCTGCATGGATTACGAATCAATTGCTCGTAAATGAGGACAGTTCCCTATGGGTCCTTTCTTATTCGGCGCTCGGTGCTGCCGCCGTCATACTTCTTGTCGAGCCCTTGGTTTCGGGACTTATCGACCAAACCGATCTTGCGACGGGAACGGTTGCCTGTATTTGCCGTGACATCCTTGTCATCGCCGCTGTTTCAGCGCTCTCGTTCGTTTCACTCGAAATTGCCTGCAACGAAACGTTCTATCGCATTCCCGCCAACTCATTCGGGTTTTCCGTCGGGCTGCTCGCGACGGTTCTGCTCTCCCTTTATTTGCTGGGACAGCGTCATGGAGGCGTCATGGCCCTCGTGCCCGTCGCCTGCTGCATCCTTGGCATTGCCGAGCACTTCGTCATAACGTTTAAAGGCGAAGCCATCCTGCCAAGCGATATCTTGGCCCTTGGCACCGCAATGGAGGTGAGCGAGGGATACGAGTTTACCTTTACCGCCGGAATCGTAACCTCTCTCGCCCTGCTGGAGATTTCCCTGGGGCTTCTTTCGCTTATCCGTCCGCGAAAGCTCCGTACGCCCACCCATGTCTTCCCCGCAATCGCCGCTAACCTCTGTGCTTTTCTGTTAGTGACCGTTGTGGGGCTCTCGGGCTTTTCCAGCATCGACTTGGAGCAGGCGCTGAATTTTGGATTTGACCGTTGGCAGCCCATCACCACATATGCGTCTCAGGGTTTTATCACTTCGTTCACCGAAATGGTCAACGAGTTGCCCATTGAGAAGCCCGAAGACTATACGCCCGATGAGGCGCAGAGCATCGAGCAGGAGCTCGCCGCCACCTACGACAGCACGTATGGCTCGAGCGAGCAGCGCGCGGCGGCCGTTGCCCAGTTCAATGAAATCAAGCCGACGATTGTTGCCGTCATGAATGAGAGTTTTAGCGACCTTTCGTGCTTTGAGCAGCTCCAGGCGGCCGGGTACACCGGCCCCGCATTCTACAACTCGCTTCCCGACACACTTGTTCGCGGCACCATGCTCGCTTCGGTCGCCGGTGGCGGAACGGCGAACTCCGAATTCGAATTTTTGACCGGAGCGACAACGGCCTTTGTCGGATTAGGCAAAATCCCCTATCAGCTATATCAGATGAATGGCGTCGACAGCCTGGCAAAGGACCTTAAGGAGCTTGGGTATACCGCTACCGCTATGCACCCGCAAAACCCCGTCAACTACCATCGAGATAAAATCTATCAGCAGCTGGGCTTTGGAGACTTTCTTTCAATCGGCGATTTCGAAGGTGCGCCCTGTTACCATGCCGGCGTATGCGACTACGCCACCTACGACAAGATACTCGACCTGCTTAGAACCGACGAAGCCCCGCAGTTCATCTTTGACGTCACGATGCAAAATCATGGCGGCTACGACTATGGCACCGTTCCCGCCGAGGAGCTTACAAACTATTGGGTCGAGGGAGCCAGCGAGGGTGCCAATAGCGCGCTCAACACCTATCTTACCTGCATCAACGCATCCGACCGGGACCTCGAGTACTTTATCAACGAGCTCCGCAATATCGGCAGACCGGTTGTCCTTGTCTTTTTTGGCGACCATCAGCCGAGCGCCGCAACGACTCTCAACGACGAGCTGTACCCTCAGGAAGATACGGCAAGCCACGCTTTCCGTATCTATCAGTCGACATATTTTGTCTGGGCTAACTATGAAATCGCCGGCAATACCGAGCTCAACGTCTACGACACCGTCGGGGCAAACGAGGTTGCAGCCATTACCCTTAATAAGATCGGCGCCCCGCTCACCGACTATCAAAAGGCTCTGCTTGCAACAAGGTCAGATGTGCCCACCATCAATGTCGCCGGCTACCTCGGTACCGACGGGCTGCGCTACGACTTGGAATCTGAAGACAGCCCATACGCCTCGACGATCAACAAGCTGCAGCGCATGCAATACCTCGAGTTCGCCAGCAAAGTTCAGTAAGCCCGCCCATTCGCTTGGACCCATCGTATTGCAAGCACGCTCGGCCCAAATGCATCGTAAATGACTCCCGCTCGCAAACGAGGGTACAATGACGCTCGTGTCACATCACGGGGCCCCGGCCCCAACATATACAAAGGAGTCATACATGGGTTGCGAGCACGCACAGGCCGCCGGCGGACAAACGTCGCCGTCGCAATTTGAGGAGAATACGCTGTCCGAGGTCAAACGCGTCATCGCCGTGCTTTCCGGCAAGGGCGGTGTCGGCAAGTCGTTTGTCACCGGTGCCATCGCCACCGAGCTTGCCCGTCACGGCCACAAGGTCGGCGTCCTCGATGCCGACATCACCGGTCCCTCTATCCCCAAGATGTTCGGTATGAGCGGACGCCACGTCCATGCCCTTGGCAACCTCATGCTGCCTGAAATCTCCGAGCACGGCGTCAAGGTCATGAGCTCCAACCTTCTGCTCCAAAACGAGACCGACCCCGTCCTTTGGCGCGGTCCGGTCATCGCAGGCGCCATCAGGCAGTTCTGGAGCGAGACCTCGTGGGGCCCCATCGACTACCTGCTGGTCGACATGCCTCCGGGAACAGGCGACGTCGCGCTCACCGTCTTCCAGTCACTGCCCGTCGACGGCATCGTCATCGTCACGAGCCCGCAGGATCTGGTCTCGATGATTGTCGCCAAGGCGGTCAACATGGCCGAGAAGATGAACGTCCCCATTCTGGGCATCGTCGAGAACATGAGCTATATTGAGTGCCCCGACTGCGGCAAGAAGATCGAGGTCTTTGGCAAGAGCAAGCTCCCCGAGGTCGCAGAGCGCTATAACCTCGACATCTTGGGCACGCTTCCCATTAATCCGGCACTCGCCGAGGCCTGCGATAAGGGCGAGGTTGAGACCGCGCTGCCCGATGGCATGTTGCCCAAGGCAGTCTCTGCCGTCGAGGCTATTACCCCGCACGAGACCGACGAGGCCTAAGTGAACACGAGCGCCTTCTATGACGTCCTGGTAATCGGCGGCGGGGCTTCAGGCCTCGCCGCCGCCATTACGGCCGCACGTGCTGGCAAAAGCGTCTGCATCGTTGAGCGCGATGTCGCCTGCGGCCTTAAGCTCCTTGCGACCGGTAACGGCCGCTGCAACCTCTCCAACGAATCGATTGATCCTCAGCGGTATAACCACCCCGCATTCGTCGAATCTGTCATGGGCCCCCAACCCGAACAAGAGCTTATGGGTTTCTTCTCCTCGCTGGGCATCATGACAACCTCCGAGGAAGGCCGACTGTACCCGCGCTCCCTTCGCGCCGAATCGGTGCGCGACGCGCTTCTCAACGTTTGCGACCGCCTAGGTATCACCTTAATCTGCGGAGCCAACGTTGCCTCGGCGCACAAAGCTTCCGAAGGTTGGACACTCCAAATAGACCGTCCAGCGCGGGCACTCAAGGCAAAGAAGCACGACGACCGAAAATCGGAGCTCCGCTCGCTTCGGAAAGCGCTCGCCAATGTCCCTCGCAAGAACGAGGCCCTGCAGGCACATGCCGTAATTATCGCCACGGGCGGCAACCCCACCGGTATCGCCGATACGTTTCGCCTCCCCCTCACTTCGCTGCGCCCCATCCTCTGCCCCGTATCGGCAACGGTCGTCGGCGATCGGGCGGCACTCAAGACGTTGGATGGCCTGCGCGTCCGCGCCCGCTTGACGCTCGCCCGCAATCATAATGAGCTCTGGCACGAAGACGGTGAAGTCCTGTTTCGAACCTTCGGTATCTCGGGCGTCGTTGCCTTCAACCTCTCCCGTCGTATCCAGCGCGGCGATACGATCCTGCTCGACGTTTTCCCCGACCTCTCCAAAGTCGAGCTGCTCGATATGCTCAACCGGCGCGTTGAGCTGCTCGGCGGCTTTTCGCCCCGCGATCCCCGTTGGCTCGACGGCATGCTCGCCCCGCAACTCTCCCGCGTCGTCTGCACGACGTTCGAGCAGTGCCATCCAGGCTCCAACGATGTCATCCACCTGGTCTCAATCCTCAAACACTTTAAGTTGCTCGTCGAGGGAACAGCCGAGGAGCGCTCGGCGCAGGTCACGCGTGGTGGCGTATCTGTCGAGAGCATCTCAATACCCAGTCTACGCGCGCGCAGCGCTGTCGACGCCCCGCTTTACATCTGTGGCGAAGCGCTCGACATCGACGCCGATTGCGGAGGCTTTAACCTTGCGTGGGCCTGGCTCTCGGGCATTCGCGCCGCAAGCAGCCTGTAGCCGCGCAGTCTATAATCAAAAACGCATTCGGGCCGTCTGGGATACCGGACGGCCTCTTTCTTGCCTCTAAGGAGACCTCGATGATCGAAATCACCCAAGTCAACGCGTCGCTCGATGAAGCCGGCGATGAAAATGCCTGCCTCATTGTTGGCAAGCGAGTCGCCAAGCGCGTCCTACGTTGCAAGGACTCCGAGATCAAGTCCATCGAGCTCCACCGCAAGTCAATCGACGCTCGCAAAAAACGAGACGTCCATTTTATCCTGAGTTTTCGTGTTGAGCTGACTAGTCCCCACCTCGAGCGAGAAGCGGTCGACAGCGTCGCCGAGCGTGACCGCTCGCGCGTACGCGCGATAGAGGACGATGGGCCCTCATTCCCCTCCCCCGTCTCCGACGCACCTCAAGAACGCCCTGTCGTTGTCGGCGCCGGATGCGCTGGCCTTTTCGCTGCACTCACCCTTGCCGAAGCGGGTCTTAAGCCCTTGCTCATCGAGCGCGGCGACCCAGCATTTCGCCGCTCGCATGCGATCGATCTCTTTCTAAAGGAGCGCATCCTCGACCCCGAGAGCAATATCCAGTTTGGCCTGGGCGGCGCGGGGACCTTCTCGGACGGCAAGCTCAATACGGGAACCAAAAATCCCGCCCATCGCCTTATCCTCGAAACCTTCGTCGAGGCGGGCGCGCCCCGCGATATTCTGTGGGATGCCAAGCCGCACATTGGCTCCGACATCCTTCCCACGGTTGTCACCGCTATATCCCAGCGCATCGAGCAGCTCGGAGGTGTCGTCCGTTATCGAACAAAGCTCGTCGACATTCGCATCGACGCGTCTGGCGCCATCACCGGTATCGATGTCCAATCGTCCGAAGACGCCGCTTGCGAGCCAATCGAGACAAAGCACCTCATCCTCGCCTGCGGGCATTCTGCTCGCGATATTTTTGAGCTCCTTAAGGACCACAACGTGGCCCTCGCACAAAAGACCTTTGCCATGGGCGTTCGCATCGAGCATCCGCAGCGCGACATCGACCGAGCCCAATATGGAGCCTTGGCGGGACATCCTGCCCTCGGAGCAGCCCCCTACAAGCTCGTCGCCCATCTTCCCAACGGCCGCAGCGTGTTCTCGTTTTGCATGTGCCCCGGCGGGCAGGTTGTCGCCGCCTCTTCAGAACCGTGCCATCTGTGCGTCAACGGGGCCAGCCTCAATGCCCGCGACGGACGCAACGCAAATGCCGCCCTGCTCGTTAACGTCACGCCTGAGGACCTTCCCAACGATGACCCGCTCGCCGGCATCGAGCTCCAGCGCGCCTGCGAGGCGGCCGCCTATCGCCTGGGCGGTTCCAACTGGAACGCACCGGCACAACTCGTCGGAGATTTCCTCGCAGGACGCGCCAGCAAGGCACCCGGAAAGGTAAAGCCCACCTATCCGCTCGGTGTGACCTGGACGGCAATTGACGAAGCCCTGCCGCAGCATATCGTCGAGTCGCTCCGCCTGGGGCTTCCCCTACTCGGAAAAAAGCTACGAGGCTACGACCGCCCCGATGCCGTTCTTACCGGCGTGGAGACTCGTTCGAGCTCACCGATCACTGTCACCCGAGACCGAACGTGCCATGCCGTGTCGACCCCGGGCCTCTACCCTTGTGGTGAGGGAGCTGGATATGCCGGCGGCATCATGAGCGCGGCCACCGACGGCATCCGTTGTGCCGAAGCCCTGATCGCAGACCTCTAACGCACGAATTCCAGCGCGCAAAAGACACAGGCCCCGAGCCCCACAGGGAACTCGGGGCCTGTTCGCTATTTCTTAAACCGTGCACCCTGGCGTTTTCTGCCCGATGCGAACGTGGAACCCTTGCGGGCCTGCGAACGTAAGCGCTCGATCGTCTCGTCCTCAGACGCACCCTCGAGCATCGCCCGAATCTGAACGACGGCATCGCGCAGGCGCGCCGCCTCCTCAAAGTCCATGGCGGCAGAAGCGTTGCGCATATCCTCTTCCATAGTTTCGACGATCCGCACAAGCTCGTCATGCGGCAGTTCTTCCAACTGCTCCGCAAGTGTCTGCTCGGGTGCCACCGTTTCCGGCACGCCGCCCTCGCCCGACTCATCGGGCGTATAGAATGCGCCATGGCCAAGGGAGTCGCCCTTCGAGCGCCCCTTGGAACCCACGGTTTTTTCGGCTTCGGCAATAAAACTTGAGATGTCGTTGATGGCTTTGCGCACCGTCTTGGGCACAATGCCATGCTCTTCGTTATATGCCATCTGAATCTCGCGACGGCGCTGCGTCTCCTCGATGGCCTCTTTCATCGAATCGGTCACAACGTCCGCATACATGATGACTTCGCCATCGGCGTTACGGGCCGCGCGGCCAATCGTCTGAATCAGCGAACGGCGGTTGCGCAAGAAGCCTTCCTTATCGGCGTCGAGAATTGCCACCAGTGAGACCTCGGGAAGATCCAAGCCCTCGCGGAGCAGGTTGATGCCAACGAGAACATCGATCTTTCCCTCGCGCAGCGTTCGCAGGATCTCGACACGGTCCATCGTCGCTGTATCGGAGTGCATGTAATTGACCTTAATGCCCGCGTCGAGCAGATGGTCGGTCAGGTCCTCGGCCATGCGTTTGGTCAACGTGGTCACCAGCACGCGCTCTTTGCGTGCAACGCGCTCGCGAATCTCGTCCTCAAGATCGTCAATCTGACCGCGAACCGGACGCACATCGATCTTGGGATCGAGCAGACCGGTCGGACGAATAATCTGCTCAACGTCGTTCTGGCTAACCCGCAACTCGTAATCGCCCGGCGTGGCCGAAACATAGATAAACTGGGGTATCCTTGCCTCAAACTCATCGAAACGAAGCGGGCGGTTATCGAGCGCCGAGGGCAGGCGAAAACCGTGTTCCACCAGCGTCACCTTACGCGAGCGGTCACCTTCGTGCATGCCGCGAATCTGCGGCACCGTCACATGGCTCTCATCGATGATGCAGAGCATATCCTTGGGAAAGTAATCGATTAGGGTAAACGGCGGCTCACCCGGCTTGCGACCGTCCAGATGACGCGAGTAGTTCTCGATGCCATTGCAAAAGCCCATCGTCTCGAGCATCTCAAGATCATAATCGGTGCGCTGCTGCAGACGCTGCGCCTCGAGCAACTTGTCGGTCGCCTTGAGCTCCGCCACGCGCTTCTCGCACTCTTCGCTGATCGATTTCAGAGCCGCCTTGACCTTCGGCTTCTCGGTCACGTAGTGCGATGCCGGCCATACGGGGATGGCCTCGTACTCACGAAGCATCTCACCGGTGACCTCATCGATCTCGGCAATCAGCTCGACCTCGTCGCCAAAGAACTCAAACCGCAACGGATGCTCGGCATAAGGCGGATACACGTCGACAACATCGCCGCGCACGCGGAACGTGCCGCGTGCCAGGTCATAGTCATTGCGATCATATTGAATGTCGATAAGTGCATGGATAAAGTCATCGCGCTCGAGCGGCACCTTCTTGTCGACGTTTGGAGCCAGACCCGCATAGTCCTCAGGAGAGCCAATGCCATAGATACACGAGACCGATGCGACAACGATCACATCGCGTCGAGAGAGCAGCGATGCGGTCGCCTGATGGCGCAGCATCTCGACCTCTTCGTTAATCGAGGAGTCTTTCTCGATATATGTATCGCTTTGCGGCACATACGCCTCGGGCTGATAGTAGTCGTAGTACGAGACGAAGTAGACCACAGCGTTGTTGGGAAAGAACTCTTTGAGCTCGCTCGCAAGCTGAGCGGCGAGCGTTTTATTCGGAGCCATGACCAGCGTCGGCTTTCCCAGGGCCTCAATAGTCTTTGCCATCGTGAAGGTCTTGCCCGAACCAGTCACGCCCAGCAAAACCTGATAGCGGTCTCCGTCCCTCACGCCCTGCACAAGCGACTCAATGGCCTTAGGCTGGGAACCGGCAGGCTCATAGGGAGACACTACCTTAAACGGCACGTCAGAGCCTTCAACGCCAAAGCGCTTAAGTTCACCACCAACGCGTTCTACTTCAAATTCCGCCATGGATACTCCTAACTCATACATCTGCAGTATACGCAGGCGGAAGGCATAGTCCTATACGAACCGATCGGGATAGATGGTCTTGTAGCGAGCCCAGGCATTATTGACACGAATCAGATACGCCTGCGTCTCGGGAAAGGTAATTGCATTATGAAGCGACGTACCCTGCTGCGCCCATCCGTCGACATTGCCCATGCCGGCGTTATAGGCAGCAATGGCACTGTCAGTCGACCCGTTAAAATACGCTAGAAGATACGAAAGATACGCACAGCCAAACTCGATATTCGTAGCCGGATCGTTAAGGTTGTCGGCCGAATACTCGCCACCGTCGACAAGGCCCTTGGCGATCATATCCTGGGCAGTCTCGGGCATCAGCTGCATCAATCCCTGAGCACCTTGATTCGACTCGGCCTCGGGATCCCAATTCGATTCCGACTTAATGACAGCGCACACCAGATACGGATCCAGATTATGCGAAATACTGGATTGCTTTACATACGCCTCGTAGTCAATCGGATACAACGGCTTAAAGAAAGCGGCAGGAGCACACGAGTAAACGAATGAGATAAGGCCGAAGACAAAAACGGCAGCCAGCGGCATAAGGCGATACCACGCAAAGAAACGTGTCTTAGGCATCGGCATCCTCCTTATCCGCAGTGTCTATAAACCCGTGGCATGCAAGCCATGAGTCAAGCTGCTCAAAGAGCGAATTATCACCTGAGGCATTATCAATCACCGTTGTAGCGAGATTGCACAGCGCAGACTCATCGGGCTGACAAGCAGAACGGGCATCGAAATCAGATGGCTCCATGCCACGTTGAATAGCGCGCTCGCGACGAACTGACAAAGGGGCGCTGATGACCAAAATTTCATCAGCCAAGCCAAATGCATCCTCAAAACCAGTCGGAGCAGAAACCTCGACCACCGCAAAGCGATAACGAGGAGATGAAACCGTACAACAAACCGGATCGAGAATCCTAAGCGAAAGCTGTTCAATGAGGACAGGATGCACAATGCCATTGAGCCGTGCGACCGAATCAGGAGAAGCAAAAGCTCGAGAAGCGAGGATGCCGCGGCGAATGCCGCCTTCCTCATCCAAAATGTCCCAACCGAATTCATCCGCGAGTGTATTGACGATATCAGAGCCCGGCACATACAGCGATTTTGCAAGCTCATCCAGATCGATAAGCATAGCGCCACGAGATTCGAAATAGCGGCAGGCAGTCGACTTACCCGAAGCAATATTGCCCAAGACAAATACGGTAAACATCAAGCCCTCCCTAACGCCAATGCGAGTAATTATCGCTCAAATACACTAGATGGACTCAAAATACAGCCAAACAGTAAGAGCGTATACGGGGGAGCTAGGTCCCAAAGTACAACGTGTATATAACCCAAAAAAGGGGGAGGCCGCGAGGCCTCCCCCTTCTCAGTTCAAGCGTACGGCTCGGTGCCGTCCACCGGTCAGCGGCGCCCTGGCCTCCCACGGGCTGACCCCGCAGTACTCTCGGCGCGATGGGGCTTAGCTTCCGGGTTCGGAACGGGACCGGGCGTGCCCCCCATGCTCTGGCCGCTGACCGGTGGGCGGCGCCCACCGTTACGGTGTCCGGGTATCGCATACACGTGCCCTGGGGGCCGCATGGCGTATAGGGGAGATGACTCGGGGGCATCCTCGTGCCCGGACCGCGCGTGAGCGCTGGGTCCCGCGGGCCGCGAGGTGCGGTTCCGGAAGAGCTCGGGCGATTAGTGCGGCTCGGCTGAGGACGTCGCCGCCCTTGCACCTGCCGTCTATCGACCAGGTAGTCTACCTGGGCCCTTACCGGAAGGAGAACTAATCCCTGGAACGGCTTCCCGCTTAGATGCCTTCAGCGGTTATCCGCGCCGCACGCGGCTACCCGGCCGTGCCGTTGGTCGACAACCGGTTCACCGGAGGTGCGTCCACCCCGGTCCTCTCGTACTGGGGGCAGCCTCCATCGATTCTCCTGCGCCCACGGAGGATAGGGACCGAACTGTCTCACGACGTTCTGAACCCAGCTCGCGTACCGCTTTAAACGGCGAACAGCCGTACCCTTGGGACCTGCTCCAGCCCCAGGATGCGATGAGCCGACATCGAGGTGCCAAACCTTGCCGTCGATGTGGACTCTTGGGCAAGATCAGCCTGTTATCCCCGGAGTACCTTTTATCCGTTGAGCGACGGCCCACCCACTCGGGGCCGCCGGATCACTAGAGCCTGCTTTCGCACCTGCTCGGCTTGTGGGCCTCGCAGTCAAGCCCGCTTGTACTCTTGCATTCAAAAGGACGGTTGCCGACCGTCCCGAGCGGACCTTCGCGCGCCTCCGTTACCCTTTAGGAGGCGACCGCCCCAGTCAAACTGCCCGCCTGGCACGGTCCCCGAGCCGGTTGACGGCCTCGGGTTAGGACGCCGGTCGCGCGAGGGCAGTATTCCAAGGGCGGCTCCCCGGGGGCTGGCGCCTCCGGATCTTAGCCTCCTGCCTATCCTCTACACGCGGGACCAGCGGCCAATGCCAAGCTGCAGTGAAGGTTCACGGGGTCTTTCCGTCCTTCCGCGGGTAAGTCGCATCTTCACGACCAGTGCAATTTCACCGGGTCCATGGTCGAGACAGCGCCCAAGTCGTTGCGCCTTTCGTGCAGGTCGGAACTTACCCGACAAGGAATTTCGCTACCTTAGGACCGTTATAGTTACGGCCGCCGTTTACCGGGGCTTGGCTTCGGGGCTTCGCCGAATCGGCTAACTCCTCCGCGTGACCTTCCGGCACCGGGCAGGCGTCAGACCCTATACGTCGCCTTGCGGCTTCTGCAGAGTCCTGTGTTTTTGGTAAACAGTCGCTTGGGCCTCTCCACTGCGGCCCGCCTCCGCTCCCCGGGCAAGCCGGTTCACGTACGCGCGGGCACCCCTTCTCCCGAAGTTACGGGGCCATTGTGCCGAGTTCCTTGACCATGGTTGACCCGATCGCCTCGGTATGTTCTACCCACCCACCTGTGTCGGTTTGCGGTACGGGCGCGCACGCGCCTGCCTAGGGGTTTTTCTAGGGACCTCGGGCTCACTCGCTTCGCTCAGTCGCTTCGTCCGGAGCCTCGCCCTTCTGCGGACCGGATTTCCCTGGTCCGCGGGCCGCGCTCCATCACGGGGACGTCCAGAACCCCGCCGAGCCACCCCCATCCGTCGCCCCGTCGGTCGTAGCGCCGCGTGCGCGGTGCAGGAATGTCTGCCTGCTGCGCGTCGGCTACGCCTCCCGGCCTCGCCTTAGCCCCCGACTGACCCTGGGAGGATTAGCCTTGCCCAGGAAACCTCGGGTTCACGGCGGACGAGTTACTCTCTCGTCTCTCGCTACTCATGCCAGCATTCTCACTCCCATGCGCTCCACCGTCGGTCGCCCTCCGGCTTCTCCGCCCATGGGAAGCTCCCCTACCGATTCTGTAAATCAAAATCCCGCCGCTTCGGTGTCCAGCTTAGCCCCGTGTATTGTCGGCGCATGTCCACTCGACCAGTGAGCTGTTACGCACTCTTTGAATGGATGGCTGCTTCTAAGCCAACATCCTGGTTGTCTGGGCGGACGCACATCCTTTGCCACTCGGCTGGAACTTGGGGACCTTAGCGGGCGGTCCGGGCTGTTTCCCTCTCGAGCACACAGCTTAGCCCACATGCTCTGACTGCCGCGCTCTGGGCCGCCGGCATTCGGAGTTCGGTTGGATTCGGTAGGCGGCGAAGCCCCCTCGTCCATCCGGTGCTCTACCTCCGGCGGTGAACGCGCGACGCTAGCCCTAAAGCTATTTCGGGGAGAACGAGATATCTCCGGGTTTGATTGGCCTTTCACCCCTATCCGCAGGTCATCGCCGCCGTTTTCAACCGACGTGCGTTCGGCCCTCCACGGGGTCTTACCCCCGCTTCAGCCTGCCCACGGATAGCTCACCCGGCTTCGCGTCCGCGGCGCGGGACTCAAGTCGCCCTGTTAAGGCTCGCTTTCGCT